>JAIFMA010000014.1 GCA_020048795.1 Rhodoferax sp. | reverse complement strand
TTTGATGGCCTGCTGGTCCAGTTCCGTGATAGTTGTGGCTGTGAAGGGCAAGGCTCAAACCCGACTTTGACACTGTCAGGTAACACGCTCCTTGGAAAGCTAAAGTGGACCCAAGTGTCAAGACAATTTTTCAGTTAAATTAATTTCCGCGCCCCAGAGGGGCGCGGTATAAGTCCCGCTACGTCTCTCACGCTTCGCGGTTCGACTTCGTTTTTACAGTGCCCTTCGGACACTGTAAAAGTCACTCGCCCCAAGGGGCGGGGAATATACCCGCCAAGATTCAATGCAAAAGCTGGCATCCATACTGTTGCTGATGCGCCAGCTCAGCACCTTGCGGCTGTACCAGTCCATCACTGCCACCAAGTAGACAAACCCGTTGGCCAGGCGGATGTAGGTGATGTCAGTACTCCAGACCTGGTTGGGCCGGGTGATCTCAAGCCCGCGCAGCAGATACGGGTAAACCGGGTGCTGTGGGTGTGCCCGACTGGTGTTGGGGCCAGGGTGCCATGCCTTGCAGGCCCATCTGGCGCATCAGACGCAAGCAGGCGCTTGCGATTGACCCGATAACCCAACGCCTTGCTGATCACGACCACCATGCGTCGGGGGGCCGTAGAACGGATGACGTGTGTATTCTTCATCGATCAGGCGGCTTAACCGCAGATCGTCTTCATCGACCGCTTTGGGCTTTTGGCGGACATACATCGTGGCTCGTGAGACACCAGCGAGTTCGCACTGGCGTGTGGTGGCCACCAAGTCGTCTTTCATGTCGATCCAGTCTTGGCTCATCATGATGGGCTCATCCCGGCTTTTTTTGAGCCAGTCGAGTTCCATCTTCAGGCGGCCAATTCCGCTGTACAAGCGATCCGGCACACTCTGAGCATCCACCGGCTTGGGACCACGTTTGCCCTCAAACAGCGTTTTGGCCTGTTCCTGGATGGCCTTCTTCCACAGCCCAACTTGCACCGGGTGAACATCAAATTCCTGGCCAATTTGGTTGATAGTCTTGCCGCTTCGCAATGCCTCCAGCGCTACCTTGGCTTTGTACTCTGGTGTGTGGAATTTGCGTTTCTTGGTTTCACTCATGATTTGGATTTCCTTGATTTGAAGACATCTAAAATTTTTGTCCTAAATCCAGGATCCACTTTAGCATCAAAATTTACCTCTCAAATATTTGAAAAAAACACTATAGGTGTTACCATTTGAGGCTTTCATCACTACATATAGTGATCTGCACAAATCAGACATCGGAGTTTTCCTGTCGGCTTCAGACTGTTTCACCGAGCCTGTCTGAGTAGTCAGTTATTCATTTGGAGGTACTCATGTCACTGCATTCCACCGCACAGCTTCACCCGGCGTTAACGCTCGAACCCCAACCCATCAGCCAGGAAGTGCTGATTGAAAAATACAGCAAGGGAGCTGAAAAATCCATCGCCGATGTGAATCTCCGTGTGGCACGCGCCCTGGCCAGTGTCGAGCTGCCAGACCAGCAGGGTGTCTGGGAGGCCAAGTTTCTCGATGCGCTGCAGGCAGGTTTTCTGCCAGCGGGACGCATCCAGTCAGCCGCTGGTACCGACCTGGCCGCCACGCTGATTAACTGTTTTGTCCAACCTGTGGGTGACTCGATTGCCCACGTTGAAGACGGTCACCCCGGCATTTACACGGCATTGACGGAAGCCGCCGAGACCATGCGTCGCGGTGGTGGTGTCGGTTACGACTTTTCACGCATTCGCCCACGCGGTGCCTGGGTGGGCAGCACACAAAGTAACGCCTCTGGGCCCGTAAGCTATATGCGGGTGTTTGACCGCTCTTGTGAAACCGTCGAGTCAGCGGGTGCCAGGCGCGGCGCGCAAATGGGAGTACTGCGCTGTGATCACCCGGACATTGAAGAATTCATCCACGCCAAGGACAAGGGTGATCTGAAAAATTTCAACATTTCGGTGGGGGTTACCGACGAATTCATGAATGCAGTCCAGGCCGATATCGAGTTTGCCCTGGTACACCGGGCCGAGCCTGGCGCAAACCAGAAAGAGGGGGGAGCCTACCAAAACAAGGACAGTGGTCTGTGGATTTATCAAAAACTCAAGGCCCGTGACTTGTGGGACCAGATCATTCGGTCCACCTATGACCACGCCGAACCCGGCGTGCTGTTTCTGGATCAAATCAATCGCGACAACAACCTGTCCTACTGCGAAACCATCGCAAGCACCAACCCATGCGCCGAGCAGCCACTGCCACCCTATGGATGCTGCTGCCTGGGTTCAATCGACCTCAGCCGGTTTGTGCTGGCACCGTTCACGGATGCAGCGCGATTTGACGAGACGGGCTTTGCCGCCATTGCACGCATTGCAATACGCATGCTTGACAACGTTCTGGAAGCCACCGTTTGGCCACTGCCGCAACAACAGCAGGAAGCCAGTAACAAACGCCGCGTTGGCTTGGGATTTACCGGATTGGGCGATGCGCTGGTGATGATGAACTTGCGCTATGACACAGTCGCTGCACGCAACAGGGCGCAACATATTTCAGAACTGATGCGTGACACCGCCTACGATGCGTCAGTCGACCTAGCCAAAGAGCGCGGTTCATTTCCGCTGTTTAACACAGACCTTTATCTGAGTGGGCAAACCTTTGCGTCGCGCCTGCCCGCCTCGTTGAAGGACCGTATTCGCAAGAGCGGCTTGCGCAACTCACACCTGCTGTCGATTGCCCCCACCGGTACCATCAGCCTGGCGTTTGCCGACAACGCCAGCAACGGGATTGAGCCAGCCTTCAGTTGGACCTATACCCGAAAAAAGCGCATGATGGATGGCGGCTTCAAAGAGTACGCGGTTGAAGACCACGCCTGGCGCCTCTACCGGCACCTTAAGGGGGTGGATTCACCCTTGACACCAGCATTTGTCACGGCGCTCGAGATGAGTGCCCAAGCGCACGTCGACATGGTGGCTGTAGTAGCACCTTACATTGATACGGCCATTTCAAAAACGGTGAATGTTCCAGCCGATTACCCATACGAAGACTTTCAAGGACTTTATACCCAAGCCTGGAAAGCCGGGCTCAAGGGTTTGGCAACCTACCGACCCAACAGCGTTCTGGGCTCGGTGCTCAGCGTGATGGCGGCTCCTGGGACGGCCAAACCGTTGCAAATCGACGGTGCCAATCACCGCCTGGCGCTGGATCGTCTGCCCGCACCGGTGTTGTCATCGCTTCGCTGGCCCGGCCGCCCTGAGCTGCCCGGAGGTAACCCGGCATGGACATTCATGGTGCATCACCCGTTTGGTGACTTTGCGCTGTTTATTGGCGAGCTGTCACCCCAGGAGGGTGCTGCGCCGCAGCCCTTTGAGGTATGGGTCAATGGATCAGATCAACCGCGTGGGCTGGGTGCCCTGGCCAAGACACTGTCGATGGACTTGCGCGCCAATGATCCGGCCTGGCTACAGCTCAAGCTTGATGCATTGGCTACAGTAAGTGAAGAGCATGCCTTTGAAATGCCTTTCCCCCCACATGGTGAGAAACGCCTGTTCCCAGGCGTGGTGGCGGCGACGGCCGCGGTCATCCGCTGGCGCTGCGAGCAACTCGCCAACATCACCTCAAGCCACATCCCAAAGATGTCATCAACGCCGGTGATCGATGCCATGTTCAGCCGCAACGAGCCACAAACCGGAACCTCTGGGACGCTGGCCTGGGCGGTGGACGTGAACAACCCAGCCACCGGGGAATCATTCACCGTCACGCTCAAGGAGGTCAATTTGCCGGGTTCGGATGGCAATGTGGTGACCCGACCCTGTGCTGTTGGCTTTAGCGGGAACTACCCCAAAGCGATGGACGGCCTGGCCCGACTGCTCTCGCTCGACATGCGGGTGATTGACCCTGCGTGGATTGGAATGAAGCTGCGCAAGCTGTTGAATTACGCCGAGCCGCTGGGTCACTTTATGGCCTTTGTACCAGGTCTGCGCAACGATGCGCGCCGCCAACAAACCTGGCCATCGACCGTGGCCTATATCGCGCGTCTGATCATTCACCGCTACGCCATGCTGGGTATCCTGAACGAAGAAGGGTATCCGCTACGCGACATGGGTGTGCTTGACACACCGGAAGCGCGGGAAGCCAGCCGCACCATGGCCGGTAAGGCTTGCCCTGAATGCGGCAACCCAACCATCATCCACAAGGACGGCTGCGACTTCTGTACAGCCTGCGGCTATGTGGGGCAGTGCGGATAAGGAGGGCAACCGGGGTCAGCTGCGAACCACCAACACGGGCAGCTTGGTGTGCGACAACACGGCCTGGGCCACACTGCCAAGCACCAGTTTTTCCAGGCCGCTGCGACCGTGCGAACCCATCACTATCAGATCGGCATCCAAGGATGCACCAGCTTCAACAATGCCGCGCCATGCGGTGTGCGCCTCAATCACTGAAGTATCAACGGCCACCCCAGCATTGGCAAAGGACTCTTTGGCGGCGTGCACCGCAGCATTGGCCTCCGCTGTTGCCGCACTCAGATATTCGGCCTGGCCATAGGCAAAATCAGTCCCAACACCCGTAAAAGGATACGGATCAATGACGTAAATGACCGTCACCGTGCTACCGAATGCCTTGGCCATATCAGTGGCTTTTCCAACCGCCACCTCAGAAGTTCGAGAGCCATCCACGGGTACCAAAATATGCTTGAACATGACTACTCCATACTGATCAAAGCACTGACTCCCATCAAATGTCCTCGGGTACCATCTTGATGGCACCACACGGGCACTCTGACACACACATCCCACACCCCTTGCAGTAGTCGTAGTTGAATTCAAATCCTTTGCCCACCCCCCTCTTGATTACGGCGTTGTCCGGGCATACACCATAGCAGTTGTCGCACTCAAAACAGTTGCCACAAGAGAGACAACGACGTGCTTCAAAGAGTGCGTTGGTTTCATCCAGACCGCCCTGTACCTCCTCAAAAGTAGATTGCCGACGGATGATATCGAGCATCGGGCGCATAGTTTTGGGTGCATCGCTGTAATACCAAGTATTCAACTTGTCAAAGGTAGCCAGCTCGCTCTTGGGTTTAGCCGCACAGACTTCGCCACGCAGCCAGGCATCAATATTGCGAGCAGCCTTCTTCCCATGACCGATCGCCACGGTCACATTGCGCTCGGCCGGCACCATGTCGCCACCCGCAAAAATGCCTGCATGCCCGGTCATCATCTGTGCGTTGACCTGCACCACGCCGTCTTGCACCACCAGACCCGGCACACCTTCAATTAGCGATAAATCCACATCCTGACCGAGCGCGAGCACCACCGAGTCGGCTTCCAGCGTCTCAAATTCACCAGTCGGCTGTGGGAATCCCTTGTCATCGAGCACCATCTTCTCTACCGTGATCGAGGATTCACCGGCTTGCTTGATGGTTGACAACCACTTGATCAACACGCCTTCTTGCAACGCCTCTTCGACCTCAAAGTCGTGCGCCGGCATTTTTTCGCGGTTGCGCCGATAGACGATGATGGCCTCGGTGGCACCGAGCCGTTTGGCGGTGCGGGCCACGTCCAGCGCGGTGTTGCCGCCACCGTAAATCACCACCTTGCGCCCGAGCATGGGTTTGTCTTCGCCTTCCATAGATCGCAATACCGATACTGCATCAAGCACCTTGGCCGAGTCACCGGCCGGAATGTAGGCACGCTTGGCAATGTGCGCACCAACCGCCAGAAACACCGCATCAAAGCCGCCAGCCTGTTTGGCATCGAGCACATTGCTGACTTTGCTGCCGTATTCGATCTTGACACCTAGATCGACAATGCGCTGCACTTCGGCATCAAGCACCTGGCGTGGCAGGCGGTATTGCGGTATGCCAAAACGCATCATGCCCCCGGGCAGGGGTCCGGCTTCATGGACGCTGACCTGGTGACCAAGTCGCGCCAGTTGATACGCCGCCGACAGGCCCGATGGCCCTGCCCCTACGACCAATACTTTTTTGCCGGTGGCAGTAGCCGGCGGGCTAAATCTCCACCCTTGGTCAATCGCCTGGTCACCCAGGAAGTTTTCAACTGAATTGATGCCCACTGGGGCATCAAGTTGCGCCCGGTTGCAGGCACTTTCGCAGGTGTGGTAGCAGACCCGGCCCATGATGGCAGGGAACGGGTTCTCTTCGACCAGGGTTCGCCAAGCCTGTTCATAATTACCCGATTCGGCGTGAAAAAGCCACGCCTGGATGTTCTCGCCCGCTGGGCACTGATGATTGCAGGGCGGTTTGCGGCTGAGGTAAACCGGACGCGAAGTGCGCCACGAACCAGTGTGATTCGCTAATGAACTGCCTACATCGAGCGTAATGGCAAATGGTTTTTGCATGGTCATTCTCCCAACAAGCCAAAACGGCGAATATTTCGGTCAGCCCGCGCCTGTAGACGGGCAATCGTGGCCACATCTGGCCGTTTGCCAAATAAATGGGCAAAGCGCTTTTGCGGCTTCAAATAGTCTTCGATCGGTACCTGATGACGTATCGTCAACACACCGGTCACCTCACCACGCTCGGCCTCAAACACCGGAAACACGCCGCTTTCCACCGCCAGCCGTGACAGCTTGATGGTGTCGTGCGAGGCGGCACCCCAACCCAAAGGACAAGGTACAAAAATATGGATGTAACGCGCACCACGAATCGTCATGGCTTTTTTGACCTTGTACTCCAGATCACGCAGGTCAGCCACCGTGGCGGTTGCAACGTAGGGTATCTCGTGCGCCATGGCGATTTGCGGCACATTCTTGCCCTGACCAAATTGGTTGCCAGGATGTTCGCCCACCGACATGGTGGTGGCCGTCCGTGCTGCCGGCGGTGTGGCACTCGAGCGCTGAACGCCGGTGTTCATATAGGCCTCGTTGTCGTAGCAGATGTACAGCACGTCATCATTGCGCTCAAACATGCCCGACAGGCAGCCAAAACCAATGTCGGTGGTACCACCGTCACCGCCCTGCGCCACCACCCGCACGTCGCTGCGGCCCTTGGCTTTCATCGCTGCAGCAATCCCAGTGGCCACTGCAGCAGCATTGCCAAACAACGAGTGAATCCAGGGCATCTGCCAGGATGTTTCGGGATAAGGTGTGGAAAACACCTCCAGACAACCCGTGGCATTGGCAGCAATTAATTGCCCATTGGTGGCTGCCATAGCCGCATCAATGGCGTAACGCGCACCCAGCGCCTCGCCGCACCCCTGACAGGCCCGATGACCCGAGTTGAGGGAGTTACTGCGCTTAACACTAGCCTGCTCACTGCGTTGATCCGCCGCCAACAAGCGGTTGCCGACCGTGAACGTGCCGGTCTGGTAAAACTTGACCAAAGACTGTTCCATGATATTTCTCTGTGTAAGCGGTTCTGTTAGGCCACGCGTGATGCCACGGTGCCTAGGTCGCGCAAAACGCCCTCTGCCACGGGACCAGATCGGCGTTGCTTTTTCTCTCGATCAAGCACGCGGTTGACAACGGCCCAATCCAGATCCAAAAATGTGAGCAGTTCGAGCTTGTCAGCAATGGCATCGAGCAACAACTTGTGCACCGAAGCCTTGGTGATGGCGCGGCCACCCAGACCCGCCACCACCGTCAGTACCGGCTGCGGGCGGTTACGCACCGCACTGCGCACATCGCGCGAAACGATGCCGCCAATGCCCACCGCAAAGCACTTTTCAATTACCACGATACGCTTGGCATTGGCCGTAGCATCACGAATGTCCGAAATCGGAAACGGCCGATACGAGGTAATACCCAACACCCCGATCTTGATGCCTTGCTCTCGCAAGTCGTCTACAGTGTCCTTGATCGTACCCAGCACCGAGCCCAACGCAATCACGATGGTTTCAGCGTCCTCGGTCTTGTAGGTTTTAATCAGCCCACCCGAATCGCGCCCGAATTGTTGCTTAAATTCTGCGGCAATTTGGGGGATCAGATCGAGTGCCTGCATCTGCTTGGCATGCGCCAGATAACGCACCTCAGTGAAAGCCTCTGGCCCCACCATGGCACCAATCGTGACCGGATCATTGGGGTCGAGCACCTGACGTGGCTCGTAAGGTGGCAGGAATTTATCCACCTGCGCCTGCTCTGGCATGTCCACACGCTCATAGGCATGCGTCAGGATGAAACCGTCCATGCACACCATCACCGGCAAGGACAGCTCCTCAGCAATCCTAAATGCCTGAATGTGCAGGTCAAGCGCCTCTTGGTTGGTTTCAGCAAATATCTGCAACCAGCCAGCGTCGCGCATCGACATGCTGTCGGTGTGGTCATTCCAGATATTGATCGGCGCACCAATGGCTCGGTTGGCAACCGTCATGACAATTGGCAAGCCCAAACCTGATGCGTTGTAAACCGCCTCAGCCATGAACAACAGCCCCTGACTGGCAGTTGCCGTGTACGAACGAGCTCCAGCCGCAGACGCGCCAATGGCCACACTCAAGGCCGCGAACTCGGATTCCACATTGATGAACTCGCACGAGGTCAACGCCCCTGACTTCACAAGCTGACCCAAACCCTCAACAATATGAGTCTGGGGAGAAATTGGATAGGCACAAATAACTTCGGGGCGGCTAAGCGCCACCGCCTGCGCTACGGCATGTGAACCTTCGCACTGTTCAAGCATGGTGGGTCTCCTCGGCTTGTCTTTCTTGTTCCATCACAATATCGTAGGCTTCCTTGGCTGCGGCCTGATTGCCTTTTGCCACGGCACCTGAGAACTTTTGATCGATGGCACGTTGCACTGCATCCAGCGATATTAGTCCACCGAGAGCGGCAAACGCCCCCAGTAAAGGCATGTTGGGAACCGGTCGGCCTACATGTTTTATGGCCAGTTCTGTGGCGGGTACCGTCAACAATCGCTCGTTCCGAAAGCCCTTGGCAAAATCACCCAAACCCATCTGACTAAAAGTTCGGGTGGTGTTGATCAGAATGTACCCTTCTTTCTTCAGCCCGCCAAACACATCGACCTGATGCAGCAACGTGGGATCCTGAATGATGATGGCATCGGGTTGCATGATGGGTTCACGCAGTCGGATCTCTTTGTCGTCCATACGACAAAACGCCACCACGGGTGCACCCGTACGCTCTGAGCCAAAACTCGGAAAAGCCTGCGCGTGGCGCCCCCCCAAGAACGCCGCAATCGACATCATTTCAGCGCCTGTGACAACGCCTTGACCTCCACGGCCGTGAATTCGTACTTGAAACATGATTTGCCCCTCAAAGATCGGTAATTATCCAAGCAAGATGGCCTGGTGTCATTTTTTACATGGCAAATCATGATACCACCGAAAAAAATGTTTTGACCTAAATCAACCTTTGCAACAGTGGCATCCAATCTCTGTGCTCTTTGCATTTCCCTGAATTTTCAAAATTTGCGGCTGACCCTTGAACATGTAATCATAGACGCAGGCAAACGGAAAATGCCGGATGAGATATTGGGTGGCACCAACCCCGGCTTGTCACGGCTGACTTGCCGGTCATCATCCCTGTGACATCGATGCAGATATTTGTCCCGACACCCATGGTGGACGGCCCTTCAATAGCTACTACTTTGATAGCTTCTCACGCACACTTAATAGGGGCTAGAGGCCAAAAAGATCTAAAAAATCTTGGCACGCAACCGTTGTGCCAGGCTGACGACCAGCAGAGCCGCGCCGCCGGCCACGGCACCCACCAGCATATTCAGCCCCGCCGCCACCAGCGCTTGCGCCAAACTGCCGGCTGCGGCGCTGAGTTGTTCGATGCCCTGCCCCACCTCATGCCAACCATGCGCCAGAATGCCGCCACCCACCAGAAACATGGCGGCAGTGCCCAGCACGGCCAGGCTTTTCATCAGCAGCGGCGCTGTGCGCAGCAGCGCCCGGCCCAGCAGTTGCTGCACATAGGCTTGACGCTGACTCATGTACAAGCCCAGGTCGTCAATTTTGACGATGGCAGCCACCAAACCGTAAACGCCAACCGTCATTAACACCGCCACCCCGGCCAGCACACTGAACTGTGTCATCAACGGGCTACTCGCCACCGTGCCCAGCGTGATCACGATGATCTCGGTGGACAAAATGAAATCGGTGCGCACCGCGCCGCTGATTTTTTCTTTTTCCAGTGCTACGAGGTCGACCGATTCATCGCTGACTGCTTGCACCAACTGAGCATGTTTAGCGGCATCTTCGGCACCGCTGTGCAGCAGCTTGTGTGCCACCTTCTCGAAACCTTCATAACAAAGGAACAGACCGCCAGCCATCAACAACGGCGTGATGGACCAAGGTGCTATTGCACTCAGCAGCAAGGCACCTGGTACCAGAATCAGCTTATTGATCAATGAGCCTTTGCAAACGGCCCAGACCACCGGGAGTTCCCGGTCGGCCTTGACACCGGCCACTTGCTGTGCGTTCAAGGCCAAGTCATCACCCAGCACACCGGCGGTTTTGGTGGCCGCAACCTTGGTCAACACCGCCACGTCATCCAGTATGGTGGCAATGTCGTCGAGTAAAACAAGCAAACTACTGGCCATCGGCGCTGACTCCCCATTGAAAAACAAACTCAATGGCTCGGATTGTCGTTGATGTTGAGTCAAATCGGCGATGTCGCCGCTGGTTCGATAATGTCGCCTGAAGACAATCACCGGGCCGGGCCCACTATTCAGAAAGTTTTTTAATGCATCGCGTTTGTATCAGCAGCACCGGGCTTTATGTGCCCCCCCACGTCATCAGCAATGCCGAGCTGGTGGATACCTTCAATCAGTTTGCCGACCTGGAAAATGCCAAGTATGTCTCGGAAATTGCCGCTGGCACAAAGGCTCCGATACCGCATTCAAGCGTCGAATTCATCGAGAAGGCATCGGGCATCCAGCAGCGCTACGTGGTTGAAAAGTCTGGCGTACTGGACCCCACGCGCATGCGCCCGCGCCTGGCAGCGCGCCCGGACAGTGAACTGTCGCTGATGGCAGAAATCAGCGTCGCGGCAGCGCGTGACGCGTTGACACGCGCTGACAAAAAGCCTGGCGAGGTGGACGGTGTGATCTGCGCCGCCGCCAATATGCAGCGCGCTTACCCCGCCATGGCCGTAGAAATTCAGGCCGCTTTGGGCACCGCAGGTTTTGGTTTTGACATGAATGTGGCGTGCTCGTCTGCCACCTTCGGCATCGAGATGGCGGTCAACGCCGTCAAATGTGGCAGCGCACGCGCCGTGCTGGTGGTCAGCCCCGAAATCACCTCACCGCACCTTGCCTGGAAAGACCGCGACTGCCACTTTATTTTTGGGGATGTCTGCACCGCCATTCTGGTGGAGCGGCTCGAGGGTGCCGTCGCCGGGGCCTTTGAAGTGCTGGGCACCCAGCTAGTGACAAAATTTTCCAACAACATCCGCAACAACGCCGGCTTTATGTCGCGCAGCGAAGACCGCAACCCGGACGACCGCGACCAGTTGTTTTACCAAGAGGGCCGCAAGGTGTTCAAGGATGTCTGTCCGATGGCGGCTGAACACATGGGTCGGCATCTGGCATCGCTGGATCTGGGGCCGTGCGATGTCCGACGTTTCTGGCTGCACCAGGCCAATTTGGCCATGAACCAACTGATCGGGCGCAAGCTGCTTGGCCGCGATGCCACGGCAGACGAGGCGCCCACCATCCTGAACGAATTTGCCAACACGGCTTCAGCCGGTTCCATCATCGCCTTTCATCGGCATCATGCGGATCTGATAACCGGCGAAATCGGTGTGCTTTGTTCGTTTGGTGCGGGCTACTCCATCGGTAGTGCCGTGCTGCGCCGCAGCTGAAGCCACTCAGTTCAGATCGCGCTTGAAACGGATCTCTTCGACCTTGACTGCGCCCATTTGCACGGTCTTGATGCTGGTCATCTCGCGCTTGAAGCCCGCCAGGTCATGAAAGCGCAGCGCGCGCTCGTAGCCCAGCGGCACCCAGGCGGTGACCTTGTTGCAACCTTCTTCGATCAGACCCTCACGCGCAGCGTCCCACAGCGCCAGCCCGATGCCCCGGCCCCAATGGCTGGGTAATGCGTAAATGGCCCAGATTTCGCCGGTGGTGGGCGGCGTTTTTGGATCACGTGAACGGTCATAACCGACAAAACCCACCACCGTCTTGCCGTCCAGCGCCACTTGCACCTGGGGTTCGCTGTACTCGATAGCCTCGCGCCAGAATGTCTGGCTCTTTTTCAGGCTGTCAAATTCTGGCATCGGCTCGCCCGGAAACAGTGCCTTGAAAGCCGCCTGACTGGCGCTGGCCTGGATCTGCGCGATGGCCTGGGCATCACGCTGGGTGGCGGGACGGACTTCAATATCAACTGGATCAGACATGCAAAAAAGGCCGGGGGCAAGCCCGGCGAATCATCAAAAAGAGTGGGCATTGTCGCCGCACGACGGCGACCAACCTGGCAGCCCGGTTATACCGGTTGAAATTTCCTGACAAAATGGCACCCAGCCCTTATCGGGTATGCGCGAGCAGCTATCAATTTAATACATGTAAACACCCTGCCCGGTGTTGCGGCCCAGGCATCCGGCAGCCACCATTTGTTTCAGCCGCGGTGATTTCTTTCCCTATTTTTAGCATTCGGTCCAGGCTGCCCGCGACAGTGGCAACGTCCTTGGCTACTGCTGCATCTGAAATCTCAAACTTGACAACGTTTAGGGAAACAGCAGGTACAAAAGTACCAGCGCGGTGCTGGCGAGCAAAGTGCTGCAATCCATGTCGGTGCCTGCCGAAAATGATAGCCCTCTGGCAACACACACCTGCGCAATGCCCTTGCCCAGGGTGCCTGCGCTGATGATGCCGATTGTTTCAATGCTCGTGAAAAATTTTTATTACATGATGTACCAATGTTGGCGAATCGATTCACGGTGGCTGCTTTGCGAATGTCCTCATCGCAACCGCCAACACGATAATCCGGTCACTTTTTGAAATTCTTGGACGCATTCGACATGAACCTCACCGAACAACTCTTGCACGCGCTCAAAAAGCACGGTGCCCGGCAGATTTTTGGCATCCCTGGCGACTTTGCCCTGCCCTATTTTCGCGTCATTGAAGAATCCAAAATTTTGCCGCTGTACACACTTTCGCATGAACCCGGGGTGGGTTTTGCAGCAGATGCTTCAGCGCGCATCAACGCCGGGCTGGGGGTGGCGGCTGTGACCTATGGGGCCGGTGCGCTGAACATGATCAATTCGGTGGCGGCTGCTTATGCCGAAAAATCGCCCTTGGTGGTGCTCTCGGGTGGGCCTGGCAAGGGCGAATCGCGCTCCGGGCTGCTGCTGCACCATCAGGCCAAAACGCTGGATTCGCAATTTCAGATATTCAAGGAAATCACCTGTGACCAGGTGCGCCTGGACGATGCGGCGCGTGCCCCGGCTGACATTGCCCGGGTGCTAGCCAACTGCCTGCGGCATTCGGAGCCGGTTTACATCGAAATTCCGCGCGACATGGTGGCGGTGCCTTGCGCCGAGGTGCTGGCCTTGGCGGCACCGCTGGTGGATCAGGATGCACTAAGCGCCTGCGTCGATGAAATCCTTGAAACCCTGAACCGTGCCAAGTCGCCAGTGCTGATGGCCGGCGTGGAGGTGCGCCGCTACGGCCTCGAAGACAAGGTGGCCGCGCTGTCACGCCGGCTTGGGCTGCCAGTGGTCACCAGTTTTATGGGCCGTGGTTTGCTGGCAGAGCAGGACGCACCGCTGGTGGGCACCTACATGGGGGTGGCGGGTTTTCCGGAAGTCACGCAACTGGTGGAAAGCTCGGACGGGCTGTTTTTGCTCGGTGAAATCATCTGCGACACCAACTTTGCCGTGTCCGAGACCAAAATCGACATGCGCAAGACGATCCAGGCACTCAACAGCCGGGTCAACATTGGCTACCACACCTATGCCGACCTGCCACTGGGCGCGCTGGTGGATGCGATGCTGGCGCGCGTGGGCACGGTTGACAAGGCATTTGAGATCAAACCGCAGGTGTTTCCGCGCCACATGCCCGCCGATGCTGCCAGCATCGCGCCCACTGACATTGCCACTGCCGTGAACGACCTGATGGCGCAGTACGGCAAGATGCCCATTGCTTCCGACATGGGCGACTGCCTGTTTACCGCGATGGAGATCGAGCACACCGCACTGGTGGCACCGGGTTACTACGCCACCATGGGTTTTGGTGTGCCCGCTGGCCTGGGTCTGCAAGCGGCCACGGCTGAGCGCCCCTTGATTTTGGTGGGCGACGGGGCCTTTCAGATGACCGGCTGGGAACTGGGCAACTGCAAACGCTACGGTTGGGACCCGATTGTGCTGGTGTTCAACAACGCCAGTTGGGAGATGCTGCGCACCTTTCAGCCCGAATCCGGCTTTAACGACCTGGG
>JAIFMA010000116.1 GCA_020048795.1 Rhodoferax sp. | reverse complement strand
TCCCGGTTCAAGTGGCCAACATGTCGTCGATCTGGACCGTGCTTTACACCCAGCCGGCCTGTTACAACTGGTTGTTTCAACACTATTTGCGACTGGAAGGGCTGGCCTTGAGTTGGGTCGGCACCGGACGCATCATCTTCAGCTTGAACACCACGCAAGGTGACTTTGACGCAGTGGCCGAGCGCTTTGTGCGCGCCGGTCAAGCCATGAAACAAGACGGTTGGTGGTGGGACGCCGGGCACAGCAACAAGAACATCAAGCGGCGTCTGCTGCGCGAAATGATTCGGGTCAGATTGTCGTTCGGAAAGAACATTCAGGCGTAACCGGTCGATATGCCAGCCGATGTTCCATAAGTCTGGCAGGCTCCTCGACATCATGAACCCGCTTTGCGACGTTTTGATGACGGCGAATGTTCAGTTCACAAATCCGCTCCAAATAAGTCGCGTGTATAGACTTTGTGCATAACATCGTCCAAATCATGGGTCAGGCGGTTGGCGACAATCAGGTCAGATGCAGCTTTGAATTCGGTCAGGTCACACATCACGCGTGAGTTGAAGAAATGCTCTTCCTTCAGTAATGGCTCGAACACCACCACTTCGACACCCTTGGCCTTGAGCCGCTTTCATGACCAAGCGGTAGATGCCTACCACCCGCGGTTGCTGCTTGAGAATGTCAAATGCAACAAAATCTTTGCGTGTGCTGTTGGCATCGACCACGGCGCGAATCAGGTTTTGCGGAACTTCAGAGTAATTGGCCAGCAACTGCCGGGTGTCTTTGGGCAGGCAATAACCACCATAGCCGAAACTTGGATTGTTGTAGTGTTTGCCGATACGCGGGTCAAGACACACACCATCGATTATTTGGCGGGTGTTCAGTTGGTGGCTAGCGGCGTAGCTATCAAGTTCATTGAAGAAGGCCACACGCATGGCCAGATAAGTATTGGCAAAAAGCTTGATCGCCTCAGCCTCGGTGCTGTCGGTCAGCAACACGGAGGCATCCTTATTAACAGCACCTTGCAACAGCAGTTTTGCAAAAAGTGCTGCTCGCTCAGACTGCTCGCCCACCACAACACGGCTTGGGTAAAGGTTGTCGTAGAGCGCCCGCCCCTCGCGTAAAAATTCAGGCGAGAAAATAAGGTTCGGGCAATCAAACCGTTCACGCGCGCGGGCAGTGAAACCAACCGGAACTGTAGATTTGATGACCATCAGCGCCATTGGGTTAGCCTGTAGCACATCGCAAATCACCGATTCAACTGAACTGGTATCAAAGTGGTTGGTTTGGGGGTCGTAGTCCGTTGGAGTTGCAATGGCCACAATCTCTGCACCGGTGTAGGCCTCAGTCTTGTTCAGCGTAGCGCTCAAATTCAAGGGCTTGCTCTGCAGATAGTCTGTGATGTCTGCGTCGTCTACCGTCGACTCCCTGTTGTTGATCTTGGCAACCTTGACTGGATCAATGTCCAAAGCAACCACCTGATTGTGCTGAGCCAGCAGTACGGCATTGGACATGCCAACATAACCAGTGCCCACCACGGTAATTTTCTTCATGGGGCGATCTCCTTCCTTATTTTGATACTGTCACACCGGAGGTGCCCGTCATGCAAGACCCCACCACGATGCCGCGCAAGTAGTCGACAATCCCTTGATTGGGTTCGAGCGTTGCCACCAGCACACTGGCCTGCAAAAGATCTCGTCTGATGCCAATGGTAGTTTGAAGAATTGCGGCCTGACCGCTGGACTTGTCAGCGATCCGCCCAGGCAAAAAGTTGTGCAGCGCCTGTACACCGTAACGCAGGCGCTTGGCGTGTATGCGAACCCTGTGTTCTTGTGCCAGTGTGTCGGTCACCTGCTGCGCCCGTTCCAGCCGTTGATTGAGGCGCAATATCCGGCGCTTGGCCCATTGACGCAACAGGCTCGTTGTCCTTTGCCCGGTATTTTTGGATACAGACAGGTTTTCCAGCCATTCGGTGATCAAAAGCAAATTCGCGCCAACGCCTGGCTCTTGCAGCGCATAACGCACCGCCTTTCGTTGTATGGAAGCCGCATGTCTGAGCGAAGTCAGCATCTCCTGCCATGACCGGGTCCGCTGTTCATCGCCCCGACAATACCCGCTGGCAAGGGGCGGCAGCGTCTCGAACAGCGCCACTTCAAGGTTGCGCAGCTCGCCCAAAAAAGAAAGTAAGGCCGCCAATTCAGGCCAAGCTGGTGCGTCAGCCATCTCTGGCAGCTTTCTGAACAAACGCAAGCCGGATTTAAAGCGTCGCCAGCCGACGCGTGCCTGGTGCACCAGCTCTGGATCATCGCTATTGCGAAGCGCATTCAGGTTGTGGGTGAACTGGGCAAACATTTCGCGCAGCACTTGCTGGGCCAACTCAGTCTTGCTCAAATGTTGCCCGACATCTGGCGGATTTGCCCTTTTTGGCTGGTTTAGACCGTCTTGCGCCAATAAAAAACCGCGTTCTGCTTTGCTCTGGTTGGCGGGCAAGACCGCCAATGTGATGGCAATGTGGTGAGACACTTCAAACAGTGCACCCGCCTGACCCGACTTCAGTTCAAGCTCAATTTCACAAATGGGCGCTTGCCGACCGTTGGCTTCAATGTGCCCAATGTCCAATGCCAGTTCGACCACACTGCCATCGGGACGAGACAACAGCCAGCTGGTTCGCTCAAAATCCGTCACAAAACAAGGCACCAGGCCGTCGAACAGACAACCGCCCGGATCCATATCGGTCCATGGGGTACCTTGCAGCGCTTGCAGCGACAGCTCAGCGCTGAGCACAGTGGACTCCCATTCGCCGCGCCGACTCAGTGCTGACTCAACGCTGGCGCTGGTCTTAAAGGTTTGCACCCACTGCGGGTTATCGGCGCTACCGATGCGCCGCAATCGCAAAGCAGCCCGCTGCTGGCGCAAATGCTGATCAGTTGTGTCGAAATAAATATTGTGCAACAACTGCCTTGTGGCCTTGCGCCCGGCAAGCAATGGCAGCTCTCCAAGGCGATTGGCCAACTCCGCCGGGTTGGCCGCCGAGGGCAAACTCAATTTGAGCTCAACCTCTTGCGGTGCCGGGGTGCGCGGATGTGACTTCATAAAAGGTGGACCTTAATCGGAATTCTGCAATTTCAAAAACCATTCCTGCACCTGAGCAGCTACCCAAGGCCCCTCATCCAGAGGAATGTCATGGCCAGCGCTGGGGTGCTCTATCAAAGGGCACTGCCAGCGCCGGGCCAACTTGCGACTGCAAAGGACAGAAACCAGCTGATCCTGCACACTGGCCAGCAGCAACGTGGGGGTTATGGGCGAATCAGGCGGTGCCCTGAATTGCGCAGCAGCGACGAGTTGGCGCAAACCGTTCAGTCGAGAAACCGGTTTAGCACGTCGCCACGCCACCCAGAGCGGTAGCATCGATGCATCCTGGCGGTTGCTGGTCATGTGCCAAATGGCCCGCTCCCACTCGCGGGGGGCAGCATTGCTCAGCAGCAGGTACATCAGCTGGAAATAGTTGGCGGGCAGCAAGCGCTGAAAAAATGGGTTAAGTGGTCGTAAGCTGGTATTGATCAGCACCTGGCCAGCCACTTCCCGGGGATACGCCTGGCCCCAGGCCAACGCCACCATGGCCCCCAACGACAGGGCCAGAAGGTGGTACGGCGGCTTGACCTGTTGGACCAGCAGTTGTGCCCGACAGTCTCTCACCATAGCTTGCACCCGAGTCCGACTGGTTTGCAGATGCAGCGTCCCGTTGCCGGCCAGATCGAGTGTGATGATGTTGTGGTCAGGCAAGGCACGCTGAAAATCACCCAAAAAGCTTCCCCAGTGACGGCTATCACGGGTCAGTCCACGCAAAAAGATCCAGGTTGTCATGCCAATTCAATACCAATCCTGTAAAGCCTGCGCATGATGTTGCGCGCGTGTTTCTGACATGGGTAACCACAGCCGATGACCACTGGCTGCGCGCGACAGAAAGTCCAGCAACAACTGGTGTTGACGCAGCACACGTTGTTGTCGGTGCTCGATCAGCGGGTTGAAAATGCCATGCCGGGAAAACAGTTGGCGTGGGTTTTTCTTCACCCAAAGCCAGGAACCCATTTCCAGCGTGAGCGGCAAAAACACCCGTTGAGAGCTCTCACACGCTTGGAGGTACAGGTAATCCCACAGATCACCGTGTGCCAGATACTGCAGACTTTGCGGCTCGATGACATAACGGTGATGGTGATTGGACTGAACAAAAATGGCTTTAAGGGCCTGCATCTCAGCCAAATGGGCAATGGGCGCGCGTTTGTGCGCGAAAGGAAACCAGAGGCGGTCGCGGGCACCAAAACCACTGTGGCAATCCACCGACACACTGAAGTCACGCGTAAGTAGCTCAGATCTGACCACTTCACATACCGCCAGGTTTTCCGGCTGCATCACGCTGCCCTGCGGGCCGCGGTACCAGGGCAGGCGCGCACTGATCCGTTGTCCACCCACCAAAAAGGGAACCGGCTCGGTGGCATCGATGGGCGCGTTTCGCATCAGGTCCACGCCGTTTGGATTGGCACGCGTCCCCAGCACCATACCCCCGGGGTTCACGATGGGCATGAACACCAATCGGACTGATTCAAGCTGGCGGTGCAGCGTGCTGTCCCATTGCAAACGCATCACCAGGCTGTGCAAATAGGCGACAACCACCTCAGCGCCAATGCGCTCAAGACCATGCACACCGCCAAAATACCCAACGGCAGGCACGTCCGATGCCGGATTGCCCAGCGTGATCAGATACAACGGGTAGTCAACACCGTACAAAGCCACTTTGCACACCACGCGGTGCTGAAGCCAGCCTGCGCCGAGTTCAATGATTCGCTCCAGCGCCTCGAGTTCAGGGAGCTCAGTGGCCATCGCGGCGCACAGGTGGAATCGGAAAAAGAGAGACTGGCAACATGGTGCCCAAGACTAAGGCACTCGCGTGACAGATCCATGACAAAAAACAAGGACCCGATCAACCAGACAAAGTCACAAATAAGTCATCGTTCCAAGTTACCTTCACGGCCAATTGATCAACGCCCCAACGAAGTCCATCGCATGCGAATCAAAGTTAACTTTTTTAGATTGCTGGCCATACCTGCCTGTCTGATGTGGGGTGTGCTGGAACTTATTTCACTACAGCGCTCACGTTTATCGCCGCGGCGCTGAGTTTGGCCCCAAAAACATAGTGCCTGTTCAATTCGGATTCTTAGCCTTGAGGTGACGGCTTTCAAAGCGCTTGAGCACCCAGAAAGTGGTTGCACCAATCAACCCTGCCCCGACCAGGAACATCCCATAGGCCAACGGCCAGGGAATGCCCTGCGTCATCATTGAAAACTCCGACATGCCACCCATACCCGCCAAAATATTGATGGGGGTAAATACCACACTGAAGATGGTCAGCTGGTTGATGCGCCGATTTTGGTTGATGTTGATAAAGCCGATGGTGGCATCCATCAAAAAGTTGATTTTGTCGAATAAAAACGAGGTGTGGCTGTTAAGCGATTCAATGTTGCGCAGAATTTGCCGGGCATCTTCAAGTTGCGCAATCGACAAAATTTTGCAGCGTATCAAAAAATTGATGGCCCGCTGGGTGTCGAGAATATTGCCCCGTATGCGGCCGTTCAGGTCTTCTTCTTCTGCAATGTCGCCCAGAATGGTGGCTGCCTCTTTGTCGCTGATGGTTTCACTCAAGACTTGACGGCCAACTTTGCCCAAGGTGGTGTAAATGTCTTCCAGCGAGTCTGCAGAGTACTCCACATCAGCACCGTAAAGGTCCAGCAAAACATCGATGCAGTCGGTCACATAGCCGGGTTGCGTGCGGGCGCGGCGCCGCTGTAGCCGGAACACCGGCAACTCCTCATCTCGCAAGGTAAACAAAATGCCCTGGTGCAAAACAAAAGCTACCGGAACACTGCGTGAATTGCCCTCGCGGTCAAGCAAAAAATTGGAATGCAGATGAATTTGGCCACTGTCTTCAATCAAGTAGCGGGAACTCACCTCCAGGTCAGTGGCATCGTCCGGGTCAGGCAAGACCAACCCAAAGTGCGAACCCACATAGGTTCTCTCGGCTTTGCTGGCTCCAAGCAGGTCAATCCAGATGGGCTTGATGCCTTCAAAATTCTTGCGTCCCTCAATAGGAACTTGATGCAATCGTCCGTCTGCCAGCACAAATGCGTTCATCTGACTCTCGTCAAACGCGGGCTCGCGGTCAGCTGCCAGCAACGCACGGCGCGCATCCGAGATTTCCCACAACACATCGTTCTGTCTGGCTGAGGGAATTTGTGCCCATAGCAGTTGGGCATCATCAACCGGCAGGGCATCCAATGCGCCACCAATCTCGCTGGCCGACCATTGGGCCAGCAGGTTTTGCAACTCTGCCACATGCTGGCGTTGCACCAAGGTCTCGACAATGGCCTGGCGCGGCATACTCTGGTTGTGAACCATACCCTCAATACGCTTTTGCTTCTTGAGCAACTCTGATATTTTTTCTGAGGAAACCGAAGTCATGCTCTCGAACTTGGTGGGGTTTAATGATTGACTTGGTGCCTGATTTCTCCGCCTTGATGATTGATGAGGTTGCGGTAAGAAACCGACCAGTCCTGCTGCAAGTCCACTTCAGGCTCGGTGGTTCGGCGTGCCTCGAGTTCGGCACTGAATTCCTGGCACAACGCATCGCGCTCGCCATACCGATGTCTTAGCTTGTTACAAAGCCTTTCCAGGTTATCAAGGTGTCTTGACATGTGATGTCACCAATGGTTGAACAGGCGAGAATGGTAACAACTTGTCTTGACCCAATAATTTCCACACCAATGGCTCGTCAGATTCAGCTCCATCATTGCTTTTGTCATGACAAAGTCACAAACAATGCATATAACTGTCAAATGAACACCAACTATGAGCGACTGGCCGAGGTGCCGGAAGAAATCCTGAGGTGTGCCGACACCATCAATATGCCGGTGACCTGGTCGAACCAGGTGCTGGAGTCGCTGCTCAAGACCGGTTTGCTGTCGCGCGCAGCAATCTCGGATGCCGACCTGGGTGTGCGCGTCGAAGGTGTGATGCTCAATAAAGTACCTTATTCCATTTCTAAATCATCCGTGTCGTTGTTGCTTCGCCTTGTCGGGCATCAGCACTGCCTGCGGCTTCGCGCCTAGACACAAAGGATTTAGAAATGGAATTACATCACCGATGCCATTCATACGCTTGATGACATTCTGCAACGCATGGGCCCGCATCAGACCCAGAAACGCCCGCTGCTGCGCGCCTTGCGCGCCTGGGGGGTGCCTCGACCAATGCTATGCTGACACCCTGATTCGAGATTGACATTCACCATGCAAAACACTACGCGCCTGGCTGCTGTGGACCTGGGTTCCAACAGTTTTCGCCTGGAAATTGGCCGCATCGAGGGCGGCCAGTTTTACCGTACCGAATACCTCAAGGAAACCGTGCGTCAGGGTGGCGGACTCGACGAGAGCCGCAACCTGACAGCCGATGCCATGCAACGCGGTTGGGATTGCCTGGCGCGGTTTGGTGAGCGCCTAGCCGGGTTTACCGCAGACGAGGTGCGCGCCGTGGCTACCCAGACCCTGCGCGAGGCCCGTAACCGCGATGCGTTTCTGAAGCCAGGCAGTCAGCTATTGGGTTTTCCCATTGACGTGATCTCCGGGCGGGAGGAGGCCCGACTGATCTACCAGGGCGTGGCCCAGGCCCTGCCACGCAAGGAAGAGCGCCGTTTGGTCATTGACATCGGTGGGCGCTCCACCGAGCTGATTCTGGGCAGTGGTCTCGAACCCATGGAAATGGAGTCCTACCGTGTCGGCAGCATTGCCTGGTCGATGCGCTATTTCCCAAATGGCCAGTTTTCCAAACGCTCGTTCCAGACCGCTGAAATCGCCGCCAAGGCAGTGCTTGATGAGGCACTCACGCTGTACCGACCAGACCAATGGGAGGTAGCCTATGGATCAGCGGGAACCGTCAATGCCGTGGGCGACGTGCTGATCGCCAATGGCTGGCCCGCTGGTGCCATCAGCCAAGAGGGGCTGGATTGGCTGCTGGACAAGCTCATTGCCGCGCAGAACGCGGAGCGGCTGCGCCTGGTCGGCATGAAGGACGACCGCAAGGCAATCATTGGCGGGGGTTTGAGCATTCTGCGGGCCCTTTTTGACCTGTTGGGTATCGAGTCGCTACAGCAGACCACCGGGGGTTTGCGGCATGGTTTGTTGATGGACATGCTGGGCCACAACCAGCACCACAGTGACCTGCGATCTCACTCGGTAGAACGTCTGGCCGCCAAGTTTGGCGCCGACCCGGTGCATGGCAAGCGGGTGGGACAGGTCGCCAACGTGCTGCTGACGCAACTCTGGGCAAGTTTGTCCAGGCGCGACTCTGACGGACTTGCCAGAATGTGCGAAAAACTGACTTGGGCGGGTCGGCTACATGAAATTGGCAGCCGCATCTCGCACAGTGACTACCACAAGCACGGTGCCTATATTCTCGACAACACCGATGCCATGGGTTTTGCCCTGACCGAACTGCACCAGCTTAGCCTGCTGGTGCTGGGGCACCGAGGCAAACTGCGCAAACTCGACGTGAACCTGGACGATGACGAGTTTATTCAACAACTGCTGGTGTTGCGTCTGGCTGTCGCCTTGTGCCACGCCCGACGCGACCCGGTCCTTGAGGGTCTGAGCCTCTGTATCGACCTCAAAACGCCAAACCGATTTATGCTGACAATTCCTGCCAACTGGGCACAAATGCATCCGCAGTCTGCGCATCTGTTGAACGAGGAATCGATTGCCTGGCAAAAGACCCCCTGGTCGCTGAGCCTTCTGGAATCTTGAATGCCGCGTCCAGTGGGCAGCCACCAGATCGGCAAGTGCTAGACCTTGGGCTGGTCGCTGTGGGACACAGGATAGCCATCGGCAACATAGGCAGGTCCCTTCATCAGCCAGACAATCACACAGGCGATGGCAACCGTCAGCAGCGCCGTCCAGACAAAGACCACCAGCCCGATCATGACAAAGTCAAAGGTCTGAATATGCCGCTCAATCTCGGCAGCACTACCCTGAACAAAAAGAAACCTTGCCAGCACCGCCATCGCGGCCGGCAACACCGTTCCAGCCAGCAGCACCTGTGGCAACATCCGTAACACGCGCCACTCAAAACCATAAGGTGTGCGCTGAAAGCCAGGGAGCTTGGTAAGCCAGTTCATCGTTTGATTTTACGCAGCAAGGCGTTACAGCCACTTTTGCATGAACTGTGCGTGGCCCATCGCCGGGTCAAGCTGATAGTTCTCAAAACCCATGCGTCGGTAAAGAATGGCTGCCGAGTGGTTGCCCGAAAGCACTTCCAGCGTCAGCTTGCAAGCCCCGCGCTCACGCGCCATCTGTTCGACCAAGGCCAGCATGTGCTGGGCAACACGCCTTCCCCGGTGCGAAGGCAGCACCACCACATCATGGACATTCACCAACGGTTTGCAGGCAAAGGTCGAAAAACCTTCCACACAATTGATCAAACCCACTGGCAGCGAGTCCTCCATTGGGTCAAACGCCAGCACACTGAACATAAAGGGCCGCCCGCGCAGGGCTGCGGGCAGGTTGGTCTTGGCAAAATCAGACAAGGGTTCACCGCCACCCGCCGGGTCGCGCGCATAACCATCGAGCAAATCCACCAGTGCAGCCACATGGACAGTATTTGAATAATCGGCCTGACACAAACACAGGTCTGCAGATTGAATCATGGCTTGCTCCTCAAGCACTGATCGTATCGGCAATGCGTTTGGCGCACAGACTGGCCTGCACCGCATCACGTGCCTCTACCATGACCCGAACCAGTGGCTCGGTGCCACTGGCTCGAATCAGCACCCGACCCGTCTTGCCCAGTTCGGTCTCGACAGCACGGGTGGTGGCTGCCAGATCAGCACTCGCCTTCCAGTCCTGCCCTGGTTTCAGGCGGATATTGATCAAGGTCTGGGGGAACAAGGTCACCTCGCTGAGCAATTCAGAGAGGCTCTTGCCGCTACGGACCATGGTTTGCAACACCTGCAGTGTCGAAATCAGGCCATCGCCCGTGGTATGTTTGTCCAGTGCCAGCAAATGACCAGAGCCCTCACCACCAAGCAACCAATGGTGTTTTTCCAGTTCTTCCAGCACATAGCGGTCACCCACCTTGGCTCGTACCAATTCGATACCGCGTGCCTGCAACGCCAGTTCAACGGCCATATTGGTCATCAGGGTACCCACCACGCCCGGCACAGAGTCACCGCGGCGCAGCCGGTCATCCACCATCAGGTAGAGCAACTCGTCACCATTGAACAATCGGCCCTGCGCGTCGACCAGTTGCAAACGGTCGGCATCGCCGTCCAGGGCCACCCCCAAGTCGGCTCGATGCACCTTGACGGCCTCTACCAGCGATTCGGGGTGGGTGGCCCCAACGCCGCAGTTGATGTTCAAACCATCGGGGGAACAGCCAATGGCCACCACCTCGGCACCCAACTCATGAAACACCTTGGGCGCGATGTGGTAAGCCGCGCCATGGGCCGCATCGACCACAATGCGCAACCCCCTTAGCGTCAGATGATTGGCAAACGTGCTCTTGCAGAATTCGATGTAACGCCCCGCCGCATCATCAAGACGCCGCGTCTTGCCTAGATTGGCCGAATCCACCCAGACCGGATCGTCACAAAGTACGGTTTCAACATCCTGCTCCCAGACATCCGGCAGCTTGGTGCCCTGGGCGCTGAAAAACTTGATGCCATTGTCATCAAACGGATTGTGGCTGGCACTGATCACCACGCCCAGCGATGCCCGTTGCGCCCGCGTCAGGTAGGCCACGCCCGGCGTGGGCAGCGGTCCCAGCAGAACCACATCAACACCGGCGGAGTTGAATCCGCTTTCCAGCGCGCTTTCCAGCATGTAGCCCGAAATTCGCGTGTCCTTGCCGATCAGCACCGTCGGACGCTTCTCGGTGCGCTTGAGGACACGCCCCACCGCATGCGCCAGGCGCAACACAAAATCTGGCGTAATGGGTGCTTGCCCCACAGTGCCACGAATGCCATCGGTACCAAAGTATTGCCTGGACATGTTCTTCTACCCTACCCTTTTATTTGCTAAAACCATGGCTGATTATCTGGCAGCCTCAAGCACCCGCAGCGCCTGAACCGTCTCTTTCACATCGTGCACCCGCACCACTGAAGCACCACGCTGCACCGCCAGCACCGCAGCCACCAGACTCGGTGCCAGCCGCTGCTGTGGCGACAGATTTTGCACCGACGGATCGCCCGACATCCCCGCCAGCGAAGATTTGCGTGACCATCCGACCAGCAAGGGGTAATCAGTGGCCAACAGTTCGGACTGACGCGCCAACAGCGAAAAGTTCTGCGCCACGGTCTTGCCAAAGCCGATACCCGGATCAAGCAAAATTCGGGCCTTTTCGACTCCTAGCCCATATAAATAAAGCGCTGAATGCTTCAAAAAAGAGAGCACTTGAGGCACCACATCGCCCTGCATCGGTTGCACCTGCATGGTTTGTGGCTCCAGATGCATGTGCATCAGGCACACCCCGCAGTTCGGGTGCGCGGCAATGACTTGATCACCCCGTAACACATTGGCACCATCATGCCAGCGCAAGGCCCAGATGTCGTTGATGATATCGGCCCCCAAATCCAGCACAGCTTGCATCACCTGGGGTTTGTAGGTGTCCACCGAGACTGGCACACCCAAACTTAACACATCCCGCACCAGCGGCAATACCCGGTCAAGCTCGTCGGCGAGGCTGAGGGGCTGGGCACCTGGGCGGGTCGATTCGGCACCGACATCAAGAATGTCGACACCCTCCAGAATCAACTGTTCACAGCGCCGCAGCGCCATCGCGCTCGTCGCATGTTGTCCGCCGTCAGAAAAAGAATCAGGCGTGACATTCACAATCCCCATCACCCGAGGTGTACTGAGATCAATCTGAAATCGGGTCGTTTGCCACTTCATCACTAAATGCCTAGCGGGCGCAGGCGCAGGTACAAAACGGGGGCCAGCGCCCCGACTTTTTACGTCACTGTGGATCAAGCGGCATGCGGCGCTGTGTCGGTCTTGACGGCCGGTGTACCGCCACCGCCACCGTCCGAGCCGGCGGCAGGTACACGCGCGGTCCAGTCTTTGGGGGGCCGGGGTTCCTTGCCGGCCATGATGTCATCAAGCTGATCACTGTCAATGGTTTCCCATTCCAGCAAGGCCTTGGCCATGGCGTGCATGTGGCTGCTGTGCTCTTCGATCAGGCGACGCGCCTGCGCGTACTGCTCATCGATGATGCGGCGCACCTCGGCATCGACCTTTTGCATGGTGTCTTCGCTCATGTTGGTGGTCTTGGTGACGGAGCGACCCAAAAACACCTCACCCTCGTTTTCTGCATAGACCATTGGGCCGAGCGCGGCCGTCATGCCGTAGCGCATCACCATGTCACGCGCAATATGCGTGGCCCGCTCGAAGTCATTGCTGGCGCCGGTGGTCATCTGGTTCATGAAAACCTCTTCGGCAATACGCCCGCCAAACAGCATGCTGATCTGGTTGAGCATGTAGTCCTTGTCGTAGCTGTAGCGGTCTTGCGCCGGCAGGCTCATGGTGACACCGAGGGCACGCCCACGCGGGATGATGGTGACCTTGTGCACTGGATCGCATTTGGGCAGCAACTTGCCGATCAGGGCATGGCCCGATTCATGGTAGGCGGTGTTGCGGCGTTCTTCTTCGGGCATCACCATGCTCTTGCGCTCCGGGCCCATCAGAATCTTGTCCTTGGCCTTCTCGAAGTCCTGCATTTCAACCGTGCGGGCATTGCGCCGCGCCGCCATCAGGGCCGCTTCGTTGCACAAGTTGGCCAGATCGGCACCACTCATGCCGGGTGTGCCACGGGCAATCACCCCCGGATTGACATCCTGGTTCAACGGAATCTTGCGCATGTGCACGTTCAAAATCTGCTCACGGCCACGGATGTCGGGCAGCGTCACATAGACCTGCCGGTCAAACCGTCCCGGACGCAACAAGGCTGCGTCCAGAATATCGGGGCGGTTGGTGGCGGCCACCACAATCACCCCCAGATTGGTCTCAAACCCGTCCATCTCAACCAACATCTGGTTCAGGGTTTGTTCGCGCTCGTCATTGCCGCCGCCCAGACCGGCACCGCGTTGCCGGCCCACTGCGTCAATTTCGTCAATGAAGATGATGCAGGGCGCGTTCTTTTTGGCGTTCTCGAACATGTCGCGCACCCGGGAGGCACCGACACCGACAAACATTTCCACAAAGTCCGAGCCGGAAATCGAGAAAAAAGGTACCTTGGCCTCTCCGGCGATGCTCTTGGCTAGCAAGGTCTTGCCGGTTCCAGGTGGGCCCACCAACAGCAAACCGCGCGGAATACGGCCACCGAGCTTCTGGAACTTGGCCGGGTCTTTCAAAAAGTCAACCACTTCCTTGACTTCTTCCTTGGCCTCGTCACAACCGGCGACATCGGCAAAGGTCACGGTGTTGGTATTTTCATCGAGCAAACGTGCCTTACTCTTGCCAAAACTGAAGGCCCCACCCTTGCCGCCACCCTGCATCTGGCGCATGAAATAAATCCACACGGCAATCAGCAGCAGCATCGGACCCCAACTCACCAGCAAGGTCATCAGCAGCGAACCTTCTTCGCGCGGGCGGACATCAAACTTCACATCGTTGGCAATCAAATCACCGACCAAACCACGGTCGAGGTAGGTGGCGGTGGTGCGCACTTTCCGGTCGTCGGTGGTGACAGCCACAATTTCAGTGCCGCTTTGGCCTTCCTGAATAATGGCGCTCTTGATGCGGTTGTTTTTGACTTCATCCAGAAAGTCGGAGTAGCCCAGATAACCGGCACCAGTGTTTGGGCGCGTGTCAAACTGCTTGAAAACAGTGAATAACACCATTGCGATCACCAGCCAGACAGCGATTTTCGAAAACCATGGATTGTTCAAGCGAAACTCCAATAGACACGCAGTAATTAAGGGGGGACACCAGATGCGCCCGGATTTTAGGCTTATCACCGGTCCGGGAATACCCGCCAGATGCAATCAGCCTCAGGAGCCACAAGGAAATGTGGCTTATTTCAACACCAGCCCAACCAAAAAGGTCTCGGACGACTTGTCGCGCGAGGCCTTGGGCTTGATGCGCTTGACCGTGACAAAGGTCTGCTGGAAACTTTTGAACAAGCTGTCATAGCTGCCGCCATGGAACACCTTGGCCACCAGCGCGCCCTGCGGCTTGAGATGCGCCTGCGCAAATGCCAGCGCCAGTTCCACCAGATGTTCAATGCGTGCGGCATCAGCTGACCCGATACCTGACAGGTTGGGTGCCATGTCCGACAGCACCAGATCTGCCCGTTGGCCTTGCAATTGCGCCGCCAGTTGCGCCAGCACATTTTCTTCCCGCAAATCACCTTGTATGAACACAACGCCCTCGATCGGCTCCATCGGCAAGATGTCCAAGGCAATGATGCGGCCGTTCAGCTCGCCTGCCGCCGCACCGCCGCCGGTGGCGGATTTTGGCGACAACCGGCGCCGCACATACTGACTCCAGGCCCCGGGGGTCGAGCCCAGGTCCACCACCGATTGCCCGGGTTTGATCAGGTGCAGGGTCTCGTCGATTTCTTGCAACTTGTAGGCGGCGCGCGCCCGGTAACCGTCCTTTTTTGCCAGTTTGACATAGGTGTCATTGACATGGTCGTTGAGCCAAGCGCGATTGACCTTGCTGCTTTTGACTGCTGATTTCATAGAGTGTTGCCTTGTTCCGTAAGCTTGCAGGCTGGCCGATAATACTGCCATGCCTCAAATTCAACTTTCCCCTGCCCAGCGCAAGGTGCACCGCGCCGATGCCCATCACCTTGATCCGGTGGTCATGATCGGCGGCGATGGCCTGAGCGATGCCGTCAAAAAAGAAGCCGATGCCGCGCTAAATGCCCATGGTCTGATCAAGATTCGGGTGTTTTCGGACGACCGTGCCGCACGTGAAGCCATGTTTGCCAAGCTGGCAGACGAACTTGACGCGGCCCCCATCCAGCACATCGGCAAACTGCTGGTTCTGTGGCGCCCGGTGCCGGAGCGTGACAAGGCCATC
>JAIFMA010000215.1 GCA_020048795.1 Rhodoferax sp. | reverse complement strand
GAATAAGCCGTGGCCTGGCTACTGAGATGCCAGCCGATGACAACCGAGTTGTCGATCACAAAAGGCATCAATCACGCCCCTCTTTGATCGCGGCCATCACATCAAAATCGTCAACCGGGGCTGCGGCGCGGGCCAGCAGGCATCGGCCAATCAGGTTCTGCCGCGCCAACTGGGCCGTCGCAACGTCATCTGCGCGCATGTAAGGAATAATCCTGGCAATCGGCGCGCCCCGCTTGGTGACCGTGAACTCTTGACCGAGTTCGACGGCGGCGAGAATTTCAGATAGGCGAGATTTCGCCTCAAAGACTGCGATGGTTTCCATGTTTCTGGCCTTTCACTGAGTTGGCTAGCCAGATTGTAGGCAGCATGAAGCAGACATGCCAGTGAGTGACGGATCAGCTCATCGGTGTCAGCCGACACGTTGACTCGACCGGGTGCACCGGCGCTTTCCATGTACGACGCGATGTTGGCGGTGTCAGCTTTTGCAACAGTTGGGCCTTGTCGACGCCGCCGATCGATAGAAAGACACCCTGACTGTGTTCGTTGGTGCCATGGCATGCAGCGCAGGAGGCCGCCCGGACTCTGGCCTGCAGGTCCGGACTCTGAGCCTGCACATCAAGGGCCAGCAGGCTGGCCAGTCCGAGCACAGTGGATGGAATGACGCGTTTCATCTGTTCTCCTTTCAGCATTAAAGGGCTGGCTCAGACCTGCGCCAGTGCCTGGGTCAGATCGGCCAGCAAGTCGTCAATGTGCTCAATGCCGATCGACAGGCGCACGGCATCTTCAGGGACACCGGCTTTCACCAGTTCTTCAGGTGACAACTGTCGATGTGTGGTGGATGCCGGGTGCGTGGCAAGCGACTTGGCGTCCCCAATATTGACCAACCGGGTAAAAAGTTTGAGCGCATCCAGAAAAGCCGCACCCGCTTTGCGCCCCTCGCCGGGGGCTGACTTAACGCCAAAGGTCAGCAAACCAGAACCTTTGCCACCCAGGTATTTTTGCGCCAGGGTGTGATCCGGGTGATCGCTCAGACCCACATAGTTGACCCAAGACACCTGCCCCTGTTGTTGCAAAAAGTTCGCTACTGCCAGCGTGTTGTCGTTGATCCGGTCCATGCGCAGCGCCAGCGTTTCGATGCCTTGCAGAATCAGGAACGCGTTGAACGGCGAAATGGCAGCACCGTTGTTGCGCAGCGGCACCACACGGGCACGCCCAATGTAGGCCGCCGGGCCCAGGGCTTCGGTATAGATCACACCGTGGTAGCTTTGATCGGGTTCGTTCAGGCGCTTGAAGCGGGCCTTGTGCTGCGCCCACGGAAACTTGCCCGAATCCACAATCGCGCCGCCGATGCTGGTGCCGTGGCCGCCCAGGTATTTTGTGAGTGAATGCACCACGATGTCGGCCCCATGCTCAAACGGGCGCAGCAGGTAGGGCGTGGCCACGGTGTTGTCCACAATCAGCGGCACACCGTGACGGTGGGCGATTTCGGCAACGGCGGCAATGTCCACCACCGTGCCCTGTGGGTTGCTCAGGGACTCCACATAAACGGCTTTGGTCTTGTCGTCGATCATCGGCTCGAAACTGGCCGGGTTGCGTGGGTTGGCAAATCGGGTAGTGATGCCAGAGAGCGGCAAGGTATGGGCCAGCAGGTTGTAGGTGCCGCCATACAGCGCAGTTGAAGCCACGATGTTGTCGCCGGTTTCGGCAATCGTCTGGATCGCGTAGGTGACCGCCGCCTGTCCCGCGGCCAATGCCAGTGCGGCAATGCCGCCCTCCAGGGCCGCCACGCGCTGCTCCAGCACGTCTTGCGTCGGGTTCATGATGCGGGTGTAGATGTTGCCCGGCACCTTCAGGTCAAACAGGTCGGCCCCGTGCTGGGCGTTGTCAAAGGCGTAAGCCGCAGTTTGGTAAATCGGAACCGCTACTGCTTTGGTAGTCGGGTCCGGCGAGTAACCGGCGTGAACGGATTGGGTTTCAAATTTCCAGGATGCGGACATGGGGAGCTCCTTCAGTGGGGTGAATTAAAGAATTGGATGATGCTGCGTTACTATATAAAACATAGCTACTGACGCTTGCTGCGTAAGCGCTATAGCCCAAAAAGTCGTTAAAACCCGGCCAGCACTGCCCCCTTGAACTCGGTCTGAATGAACTTGCGAATTTCTTCCGACTGGTAAGCCTTGACCAGTTTGGCCACCCAAGGCTTGTCCTTGTCCTGCTCGCGCACGGCGATCAGGTTGACATACGGGCTCTTGGCGGCTTCCTGGGCGATGGCATCCTTGGCCGGATTCAGGCCTGCTGACAAGGCGTAGTTGGTGTTCACGGCCGAGGCATCCAGGTCGTCCAGCGAGCGTGGCAACTGGGCGGCGTCGAGCTCAACAAACTTGAGCTTCTTCGGGTTGTCGATCACATCCAGCGGTGTGGCTTTCAGACCGGCTTCTGGTTTGAGCTTGATCAGGCCCTTGTCCTGCAACACCAGCAACACCCGCCCACCGTTGGTTGGGTCGTTGGGGATGCCAAACTTGGCACCTTCCTTGAGTTCACCCAGGCTTTTCACCTTCTTGGAATACAACCCAATCGGAAAGTTGACGGTGTAAGCCACATTGACCAGTTTGTAGCCACGATCCTTGATCTGCTGGTCCAGATACGGTTTGTGCTGATAACTGTTGGCGTCCAGGTCACCCGCGTTCAGGGCAGCGTTGGGCTGCACATAATCGCTGAACTCGACGATCTGGATCTTCAGGCCATCCTTTTCAGCCAGCTTTTTGACCTGTTCAAGAATCTGGGCGTGCGGCCCGGCAGTGACGCCAATTTTGAGGGGCTTGTCTTGCGCCAGCAGCGGGCTGCTAAAGGTGGTGGCCAGCGCCAAGGCGAGCGCGGTATGGATGAGGGTGCGTTTGTTCATGAGATGCTCTTTCAGAAGTGGCAACAGGGTTAGAAAAATATATAAGAAACTAGCCTCTAGCGCTTTCTGCATAAGCGCTACTAGCTATTACATGAGTAGCACAAACTTGGTCATCAAGCAGTCTTTCTGTGGAGGCATCAACGCTTGTCATTTGTGGCTCAACCGGCGCACCGCCCAGTCGCCAGCGCTTTGCACCGCCTGCACAAAGGCAATCAGCACCAGCACCACGGCCAGCATCACCTCGGGCAAAAAGCGCTGATAACCGTACCGAATGCCCAGATCACCCAAACCGCCGCCGCCAATCGCACCGGCCATGGCCGAATAACCGGTCAGGCTCACCAGCGTGATGGTCAGCGCCGCCACGATGCCGGGCAGCGCCTCGGGCAGCAGCACCTTGAAGACGATTTGTGGCGTGGTGGCACCCATGGCCAATGCCGCTTCCACCAAACCGTGGTCCACCTCACGCAGCGCCGACTCGATCAGCCGCGCGATAAAGGGGGCCGCAGCGATGGTCAGCGGCACCACCGCAGCGGCCGTACCAATGGACGAGCCCGTGACCAGCCGGGTGAACGGGATGATGGCCACCAGCAGGATGATGAACGGCGTGGAACGTACTGCATTCACCGTAGTGCCAAGCACCCGGTTGAGCTTGGGGTTGGCCTGCACGCCGCCCGGATGTGTCAGATGCAGCCAAATGCCCAGCGGCAGACCCAGCGCTGCACCGGCCACGCCCGAGATGCCGACCATCACCAGCGTTTCCCAGAACGAGGTGGCAAACAGTTCCAGCAGTTGTGGGGTAAAGGTGTCAAACATGGCTCAATTCCTCCTCTGCCACGAGCACACCAGCACCACGCAAATGAGCAACTGCCGCGCTCAATTGCACATGCGCACCACGCGCATGCACTGCCAGCGTGCCAAATAGCTGACCCTGAATGTCGTCAATCTGGCCGTGCAGAATATTGATGTCCAGGCCAAAACGCCGGATCACGTCCGACAGCAACGGCTGGTTCGAGTCATCCCCGGAAAAAGCCAGACGCAGCAAGCGTCCGCGGTTGTCAGGTTCACCCGCCATCAGCTGACGGATGCGGGCAATCACCCCCGCTGGCAGTGCTTGCGGCAGGATGTCGTCAATCAGGCTGCGGGTGGTGGCATGTTGCGGGTTGGTGAAGACGTCAATCACCGCGCCTTGTTCCACAATCTGCCCGGCATCCATCACCGCCACCCGGTCGGCCACCTGTTTGATGACCTGCATCTGGTGTGTGATCAGCACGATGGTCAGGCCAAAGTCGCGGTTGATCTGGCGCAGCAGCACCAGGATGGAGCGCGTCGTCTCGGGGTCCAGCGCCGAGGTGGCCTCGTCTGACAACAGCACTTTGGGCTTGCAAGCCAGGGCGCGTGCAATGCCGACACGCTGCTTTTGGCCACCGCTGATTTGCGCCGGGTAACGGTGGCGCAGCTCATACAGCCCGACCAGGTCCAGCAGCTCATCGACGCGCCGCTTGATCAGTGCCGGGCGCTCACCCACCAACTGCAGCGGCAGCGCCACGTTGTCAAACACACTGCGTGAAGACAGCAGGTTGAAGTGCTGAAAGATCATGCCAATGCGGTGCCGCGCCTGGCGCAATTCAGGCGCTGACAACGTTGTCAAATCGGCGCCGTCGACTTGCACCCGCCCGGATGATGGGCGGTTGAGCAAATTGATAACTCTCACCAGTGAACTTTTACCGGCACCACTGCGGCCGATCACACCAAACACCTCGCCTGCGCGCACCTGCAGGTTCACACCCTGCAAGGCCTGTACCGGCGCTGGATGGCCCGGGTAGGTGAGGCCAATGCCTTCAAGCTGAATCACGATCTGGTCCGCCGTCGTCTTCAGAGCTTGGCAATCGACACTTCGGTCGACTTGACCAGTGCCACCACCTCGGAGCCCACTTTCAGATCCAGATCACGCACCGAGCGCGTGGTGATGACCGAAGTGACAATGCCCCAGGGGGTTTCGACATCGACCTCCGAGACCACATCACCAGTGACGATCTCCTTGACCCTGCCGCGGAATTGATTGCGAACATTGATGGCTTGAATGGACATGGGGTACTCCTGATAGGTCCGTTGATAGAAAAAAGAAAACAGTTCAGACGGCCCAGCGCACGCCGTGAAACGGCAGCCCGGGCCAGACCGGTGTGCCGTCGGTGGGCAGGGTGAACGATTCGCGGGCCGGTCTCTCGGGCTTTTGCAGTACCCGGTCCAGAATGCGCTTCTCCAGCGCCGCAAAAGCAGCGTCACCTTGTGAGCGCGGGCGGGGCAGGCTGATGACTTCATCCAGCGCAATGCGCCCGTCCTCGATCAGGATCACCCGGTCAGCCAGCGCCACGGCTTCCTGTACATCGTGGGTGACCAGCAAGGCAGTAAAGCCGCTGGCCTGCCACAGGTCTTCAATCAGCCGGTGCATTTCGATGCGCGTCAGCGCATCGAGCGCACCCAGCGGCTCATCAAGCAGCAGCAAGCGCGGGTTGTGCACCAGGGCGCGTGCCAATGACACGCGCTGACGCTGGCCGCCAGACAGACGTGATGGCCAATCATTGGCGCGGTCAGCCAGACCCACGTGGTCGAGCACCTTGAGCGCATCGGCCCACCGCTCGGGTCGCAAGCCCAGTGCCACGTTGTCGATCACCCGCTTCCAGGGCAGCAAACGCGCGTCCTGAAACATGATGCGGGTGTCATCTGACAGGCCATTCAAGACCTGGTCATTGATGGTGACCGTGCCCTCAGTGGCGGTTTCCAGTCCGGCCACCAGGCGCAACAGCGTGCTTTTGCCGCAGCCACTGCGCCCGACGATGACGATGAACTGGCCGCTTTCGACTCGCAGTTCAGTGTGGCGCAACACCTCACGCTGGCCAAAACGCTTGCTTAAGCGCGTCAGCACCAGTGGTTCACCACGGCGCGTTTCTGATGGGTTATTGATAGTCAAATTGGCCTCCAGCCCTGTTCATATAAGCGCAAACAGCTATGAATATTGAAGTCAACGAATACGGCCGTTCAAGCCGCGTGATAACCCGGATGCCAGCGCAGCCAATGGCGCTCCAGCGCCTTGGCAAATACATCGGCCAGCTTGCCCAGCAGCGCGTACAGCAAGATGCCCACCAGCACAATGTCGGTTTGCAGGAACTCGCGTGCGTTCATCGTCAGGTAGCCAATGCCGGCCTGCGCCGAGATGGTTTCGGCAACGATCAATATCACCCACATCAGCCCGAGCGAAAAGCGCAGCCCCACCAGAATGCTTGACAACGCACCGGGCAAGATGATCTGGGTGTAGAGCTGCCAGCGATTGAGCCCATAGGTGCGTCCCATCTCGATCAGCCCGGGGTCCACCCCGCGAATACCGTGGTAGGTGTTGAGGTAGATCGGAAAGAAGACCGACACAGCAATCAAAAACAGCTTGGCGCTCTCGTCAATGCCAAACCACAGGATCACCAACGGAATCATGGCCAGCGCCGGGATGTTGCGCACCATCTGGATGGTTGAATCCAGCAGCGTTTCAGCAACGCGGGATGAGCCGGTCAGCAGGCCCAGCACCAGCCCCAAGCCGCCCCCGATGGCCAGCCCAGTCAGCGCTCGGCCAGAGCTCACCTTCACATGCACCCACAAATCGCCGGATTGAGCCAAGGTCCAGGCGGCAATGGCCACGTCCAGCGGTGCCGGTAACACGCGGCTGGACAGCCACCCCCGTGACGCGCTGAGTTGCCACATGGCAATCAGCAGCAAGGGCACAAGCCAGGGCAGCAGGCGTTGGGCGACACCCCGCACGAAGCGTGTTATCTGCGCAAAATCAACGGTGAAAACAGGGTGCTCTGGCAAAAACCCATAGTCGGGAATTTGATGGTTCTCGATGATCGGTGTATCGTGGAGTCGGCGTGCGGAGGTTGTCATGGTTGCAACTCGCAATTTAGCTTTGTGAAGCGCGCAAGGGCTGGGGCACATGGGCATTGCCATAGACCTCGCCAAACGGACTGATCAGGTTGGCGCCTTGAATCTTGGCCGGGGCTTGTACACCAATGTGCGGAAACACCAACTCCGCAAAGCGGTAAGCCTCTTCAAGGTGCGGGTAGCCTGAAAGCACAAAGGTCTCGGCCCCGAGTGCCTCATACTCCTTGAGCCGACGGGCAATGGTTTCACCGTCACCCACCAGGGCCGTGCCGGCACCGCCGCGAGCCAGACCGACACCGGCCCATAGATTCGGGCTGATTTCCAGCTTGGCGCGGCTGCCACCGTGCAGTGCACGCATGCGGCGCTGGCCTTCGGAGTCCATGCCCGCAAAGGCCTTTTGGGCCTTGGTTATGGTGTCATCATCGAGGTACTTGATCAGGTCGTCTGCGGCTGACCAAGCCTTGTCATTGGTTTCACGCGGGATCACATGCAGGCGCACCCCAAACTTGACCTTGCGTCCCAGTTTGGCGGCGCGTTTGCGCACATCGTCAAACTTCTTCTCGACCTCGGCCGGGGGCTCGCCCCAGGTTAGATACAACTCGACTTCCTCGGCTGCCAGGTCGTGTGCCGCGTCGGATGAGCCGCCAAAATACAGTGGCGGGTGCGGCCGCTGCACCGGGGCAAAGAGCTGTTTGGCACCTTTGACTTTGACGTATTTGCCTTCATAAGTGACTTCTTCACCGGCGAGCAGGCGTTTCCAGACGTGGATGAATTCACGGGCATGTTCATACCGCTCGTCATGGCTCAAAAAGGTGCCATCGGCTTCCAGGTCACTCGAATCACCGCCGGCCACGATGTTGACCAGCAGACGGCCTTCACTCAGGCGGTCCAGCGTGGCCGCCTGGCGCGCCTGCACCGTGGGTGAGATGGTGCTGGGGCGTAGCGCCACCAGAAACTTGAGGCGACGGGTGACTGCGATCAGGCTGGCGGCAACGATCCACGAGTCTTCACACGAGCGCCCGGTGGGAATCAGCACACCACCATAGCCCAGCTCGTCAGCCGCCTGGGCAATTTGCTTGAGGTAATGGTGATCGACCGCACGGGCGCCATGCTGAGTGCCAAGGTAGCGGCCATCGCCGTGGATGGGGAGGAACCAGAAGATGTTCATGAAAGTCTGTACCAGGTGGAAAGTGGTTGTTGAAATCCGATTAGCATGTTTGGGATGTTGGCGAATCCGTGACAGTAACGAAGGCCATTGCTATGCCAGCTTGCGCTGCGCTGTGACCGATGCCTTTTCAGGCCCACAGCGGGTGGCGCTAAGCCCCAGAGGCGTGCGGTGATGGACTGCAAGCGCAGCAAATGCAAGCGATCGCGGCTTTCGCCGGACAGGGCAGGTGACTCGTTTGTCATGGCACAGCTCCTGACTGCGGTTATCCAAGATCAACCGGCGCAGCGTGCAACAGGTTGAGTTTCTTGGGAATCAGCTTGAGGTCAAAGAAGGTGTCGGCAATGGCCTGCTGTTCACCCAGGATGTCGCGCGTCACCGGGACCGTGCCGTAGGCGGCGCGGCTCAGGTACAACTCGGTGATGTTTTTGTCCAGACCCAGCACGGTGGCCAGCTCAGCAGCGGCAGCGGGCTTGTTTTTGCCAATCCAGATGTCAACCGCGTTGATCTCGGCAATGACGATCTTCAGCACGTCGGTATTTTTGGTGGCGAAATCACGCGAGGTGAAGTAATAGCCCCGGTTGTTCACGATGCCTTTGGCATCGGCCAGGATTTGCGCGTCCAGCGTCTTTTGCGCCGAGGCCAGGAACGGGTCCCAGATGATCCAGGCATCAATCGCACCTTTCTGGAATGCGGCACGGGCATCCGGCGGAGGCAGGAAGATGGCCTGCACATCAGCGTATTTCAGGCCATGCTTTTCCAGCAGCTTGACCAGAAAGTACTGAACATTCGAGCCCTTGTTGAAGCCGATCTTCTTGCCTTTGAGGTCAGCGACCGTCTTGATGGGGGAATCCTTGGGCACGATCAGGGCTTCGAGATGTGGGCGTGGCACAGTGGCACCGGCATACACCAGTGGCGCACCGGCGGCCTGGGCAAAAATGGGCGGCGCTTCGCCCACATCGCCAAAATCGATGGAGCCCACATTGAGGGCTTCAAGCTGCACTGGCCCGGCGTTGAACTCGGTCCAGGTGACCGCCACACCCAGCGGCGCGAGGCGTTTCTCCAGCGTGCCACGCGCTTTGAGGATGGAGAGCCAGCCTTTTTGATGGCCGATGCGCAGGGTGCGCGACGGTGTTTGCGCTGAAACCAGGGAGCCAGTTGACAAAGCGGCCGTGGCCAGACCGGCTGCGAGTAGCTGGCGGCGGGTAAAAAATGGTTGAAATGACATGGTGATCTTTCGGAAATTTGGGCGACAAGAGTCCATGGCAGCCCACAGGCCTGCCAATGTTCAGTGAATGGATTCAAGAGGGACCAGCCGACGGGCTGGCAGTTGGTGCGTCTAAACGCTACATCGCACCTGCGAGAACTGCACCGGCGCAAACCGGCGCACGTGGACCTCATGCGCGGGAAGTACCTCACGCACCAGCTGGCTGACGGCCTGATCGAGTCGCTGACCGATGTCGGCGTTCACCTGGTAGGCACCAGACTCTGACCTGGTCACCTGGGCATCGGTGGCGTAAATGCCCGACAAGATTTGCCTGGCACCCAGCGACTGCAACACGGGTCGCAACGCGTAGTCCAGCGCCAGCATATGGTTGGCACTGCCACCCGTGGCCAAAGGCAACACGGTTTTGCCGTCGAGCCCGTTTTGCGGCAGCAAGTCCAGAAACACCTTGAGCACGCCGCTGTAGGCCGCCTTGTAAACCGGTGTGGCAACCACAATCACGTCAGCTGCTGCCACTCGGCCAACGGCACGGCTGATGGAGGGGTGCCCAAAGTCGGCCAGTATCAAGGCTTGCGGTGACAAGTCCCGAATTGGCAGCCAGTCAACTGATGCGCCACGAAACTTGAGGCGCAGCGCCACAGCCTGCAACAAGGCCGCCGAGCGTGAGTGCTCCGACGGGCTTCCCGCAATCAATAAAACGCTCATGATTTTTTTCCCTTGGTGGATATTGATGTGTGACAGCAAACCGGCGTGTGATGATTCGGCTACTTCCTGGTGTAAATCTGGTCAAACGAGGCGCCATCGGCAAAGTGGTCCTTGGCCGCCTTGCTCCAGCCGCCAAAGGCCTCCTCAATGCTGAACAGGCTCAGCTTGGGGTACTGTTTGCCATACTTGGCCTTGGCTTTTTCTGACACCGCCGGGCGGTAAAAATGTTTGCCAGCCAGGTCCTGCCCCTCTTCGGTGTACAGGAACTTCAGGTATTCCTCGGCCACGGCGCGGGTGCCTTTCCTGTCAACATTCTTGTCCACCACCGTCACCGCCGGCTCGGCCAGAATGCTTAGCGAGGGGTAGACCACATCCACCTTGCTGCCAAATTCCTTTTCAAGCAGATAGGCTTCGTTTTCCCAACTGATGAACACATCACCCTGGTTGCGCTGCGCAAAGGTGATGGACGAGCCGCGCGCCCCGGTGTCAAGCACCGGCACATTGGCATAGAGCTTGGCGATGAAGTCTTTGGCTTGTGTCTGGCCGCCGAACTTGCGTTTGGCAAATTCCCAGGCTGCCAGATAGTTCCAGCGCGCGCCACCTGAGGTTTTGGGGTTGGGGGTGATCACGCTGATGCCGGGCTTGATCAGGTCATCCCAATCCTTGATGCCCTTGGGGTTGCCCTGGCGCACCACCAGCACAATGGTCGAGGTGTAGGGTGACGAGTTGTGCGGCAGACGTTTTTGCCAGTCTTTGGGAATCCAGCCACCGTTGTCGTGCAGGGCATCGGTGTCACCGGCCAGCGCCAGGGTGGCGACATCGGCGTCCAGCCCATCAATGATGGAGCGGGCCTGTTTGCCCGAGCCGCCGTGGCTTTGCTTGATGGTTACGTCCTGACCGGTTTTGCCTTTCCAATGTTTGGCAAAGGCCGCATTGAACTCCACATAAAGTTCACGGGTGGGGTCGTAAGAGACATTGAGCAATGTCACAGGCGACTGGGCGCTGGCCATCAGAGCAGCGCTGGCCAGGAGGGCAAGGGTCGCGATATTGAATAGGCGGCGGGACAAAGTTCGCTTTGTTGTCATGGTTGAATCCTAGAAGTTCGAAACTCATTGCGTCAGTGCAATGGTGTGAATTCTGGGATCAAAACGTCAAAGCGTGAAGGAATGAATGCTCATATTCTTATAACAAATTCAGCGATGATGCCTGTGTCTGCGAGGTGTCTCCAAGCAAACCGCTTTGCACAAATTTGCGATGTGTTCGTTTGCAATTCGATAGTAGATCTGCACGCCGTCGCGTCGTTTTGCAAGCACGCCTGCCAAATACAGTACGTTGAGATGCTGTGAGATGTTGGATTGGGTGGTCTCAATTCTGGTCAAGAGGTAACCAACATTTTGTTCACCCTGGCATAGGCAACTGATGATTTTTAGCCGAATTGGGGCCGATAAAATCCGAAACATGGTTGCGGATTTGTCAAATACTTGGTCCGGATTGTCGAGTTCCATAAGCATATTTTTTTGATCCGCTACGCTACAAATACCCGGGCGCGTCGTGGAATCAATACCACCGTTTCGCCATCGGTGAGGCCTAGCTCACGGTAATGCTGGGCCGGAATTTGCGCCTCAATGATGTCACCGCTGCCACTGGCGCTGGCATCCAGGGGTAACAGTTCGAGCCGGGCAATCGGCCCCACCACCATGGCGCGGGTCAGTTTGGCCACAATGCCACGCGGCTGATCAACTGCGCTGGCACCGCCCACATAGCGCTGCACATCCAGGTCATGCGGGCGTACATAGGCAAAGGCCTTGCTGTTTTGCACCTCGCTGTGTTCTGGTGTGGCCAGGCGCAAGCCATGGTGGTCTTCGCCAATCAGCATCTCACCCTCGTGGGCACGCCCATGAAACAGGTTCACATCACCCAAAAAGCCATACACAAACGGGCTGGCCGGGTGATCCCACACGTCTTGCGGCGAGCCAATCTGCTCCACCTGGCCGCTGTTCATCAGCACCACCCGGTCGGCCACCTCCAGCGCTTCTTCCTGATCATGGGTGACAAAAATGCTGGTCACATGCAGATCGTCGTGCAGGCGGCGCAGCCAGCGGCGCAACTCCTTGCGCACCTTGGCATCGAGCGCACCAAAGGGCTCATCGAGCAGCAGCACCTGCGGCTCCACGGCAAGAGCGCGGGCCAGGGCAATGCGCTGGCGCTGGCCGCCCGAGAGTTGAGACGGATAACGATCTGCCAGCCAGTCCAGTTGCACCAAGCCCAGCAGATCATGCACCTTCTGCTTGATGACCGCCTCGCTCGGGCGGGTGGCCTTGGGTTTCATGCGCAAACCAAAGGCCACGTTGTTAAACACACTCATGTGGCGAAACAGTGCGTAATGCTGGAACACAAAACCCACATTGCGCTCACGCACATGTTTGTCGGTGGTATCAAGACCGTTGAACAGGATGTGGCCCCTATCAGCCGTTTCCAGCCCGGCGATGATGCGCAACAGCGTGGTCTTGCCACAGCCTGACGGTCCCAAAAGCGCAACGAGTTCACCCGATTCGATGTCCAGTGACACATCGCGCAGCGCGTGGAAGCTGCCAAAGTCTTTGCTGACGTTACGGATTTCAATACTCATGTTGGTTCACTTGTTATTTGGCGGGCGCAACAGCAACCGGCGGGGAAACGGATGGACGCTCGGGTGGCAGGCTGGCTGCGGCTTTCTGGTCGCGCTCAAACTGCCACTCGACCACCGACTTTATCAATAAAGTGAGCAGGGCAAGCAATGCCAGCAAGGACGCCACGGCAAAAGCAGCTACCGACTGGTATTCGTTGTACAGAATCTCGACATGTAATGGCAAGGTATTGGTCTGGCCCCGGATATGGCCTGAGACCACCGACACCGCACCAAACTCACCCATGGCACGCGCATTGCACAAAATCACGCCATACACCAGCCCCCACTTGATGTTGGGCAGCGTCACATGCCAGAAGGTTTGCCAGCCGGTGGCCCCCAGCACGATGGCCGCCTGCTCCTCATCGGTGCCTTGTGCCTGCATCAGCGGAATCAGCTCGCGGGCAATGAACGGAAAGGTGACAAAGATGGTGGCCAGGATGATGCCCGGCACGGCAAACACAATTTTGATGTCATGCTCGGCGAGCCACGGACCGATCCAGCCCTGCGCACCAAACATCAGCACATAAATCAGCCCCGCCACCACCGGCGACACCGAAAACGGCAGGTCAATCAAGGTGGTCAAAAACGCCTTGCCCTTGAATTCATACTTGGCCACGGCCCAGGCTGCGGCCACGCCAAACACCAGATTCAGCGGCACCGCCACGGCAGCGGTGATCAGCGTCAGGCGGATCGCGCTCCACGCGTCGGGCTCATACAGCGCTTCCAGCGCAGCGGGCAGCCCCTTGCGCAGGGCTTCGGTAAACACCGCAGCCAGTGGCATCAGCAGGAACAGAAAGACAAAACCAAGCGCTAGGCCAATGAGCAAGCGACGCACCCAGGCGGGCTCGGTGGTGCCAGCCTCAGCCCGGCCCAAGGTACGGGTGCTCATGATTTGCCTCCCGAGCGGCTGCGCTGCCAACTTTGCAAGGCGTTGATCACCAGCAGCAGCACAAACGAGATGCCCAGCATCACGGTGGCCACGGCGGTGGCACCGGCATAGTCGTACTGCTCCAGCTTGCCAATGATGATCAGCGGCGTGATTTCCGAGATCATGGGCATGTTGCCGGCAATGAAGATGACCGAGCCGTATTCACCAATCGCTCTGGCAAAAGCCATGGCAAAGCCGGTCAGCAGGGCAGGCGCGATGGCCGGAAAAATAACATAACGAAAGGTTTGCAGTCGCGTCGCGCCCAGGCAGGTGGCGGCTTCTTCAAGTTCTTTCTCGGCGTCTTCCAGCACCGGTTGCACCGTGCGCACCACAAAGGGCAGACCGATAAAGATCAGCGCGATCACGATGCCGTTGCGGTTGAAGGCCAGTTGAATACCGTGCGGCTCAAGATACTGACCGATCCAGCCATTGCCGGCCAGCAGGGCCGTGAGTGAGATGCCGGCCACAGCAGTGGGCAGGGCAAAGGGCAGGTCCACCAGCGCGTCGATGAACTTCTTGCCCGGGAATTCGTAGCGCACCAGCACCCAGGCCAGCAGCAGACCGGCGAACACATTGACCAGTGCAGCCAGAAAAGATGCGCCAAAGGTCAGCCGGTACGAGGCCAGCACGCGCGGGCTGGTCACTGCTGCGGCAAACTGGTCCCAGCTCAAGGTAAAGGTTTTGAGCAGCAGTGCTGACAGCGGGATCAGCACAATCAGGCACAGGTAAAACAGCGTGTAGCCCAGCGTGAGGTTGAAGCCCGGTAGCACGCGCCGGGCTGGGCGTCTGGACGGCAAGTCGTGGAGCAGCACCGTGCTCGGCGCCGTGGAGAGAATGGCAGATGTCATGGCGTTCGCCTCGAGAATGGTCGTGCCGGACCTGGTCCGGCATTGGGGGCGGAGGGATGCCTACTGGACAGTGCGTAGTTTCCCCTTCGTGTTCAGGCCGCCATTGGCTGCGCATCAGAGGGTGGGTCATG
>JAIFMA010000183.1 GCA_020048795.1 Rhodoferax sp. | reverse complement strand
CTGGAGCACCCAGCCAGATCTGGCGCATCTGACGCTGGCCGTGAATGTCAGCGCCAAACAGTTTCACCAGGCCGATTTTGTCGCCCGGGTGCAAAGTGTTCTGGCCCGAACCGGTGTCAACCCGAAGCGCCTCAAACTGGAGCTGACCGAGAGCCTGATGGTCGATGATGTTGAGGGCATCATCGCCAAGATGACCTCGCTGAAAGCTTCTGGCGTTGGGTTTTCGCTGGACGATTTTGGCACCGGCTACTCGTCGCTCAGCTACCTCAAGCGGCTGCCGCTGGACCAGCTCAAGATTGACCAGGGTTTCGTGCGGAACATCCTGACCGATAGCAACGACGCAGCGATTGCCAAAATGGTGGTGGCCCTGGCCGAGAGCATGGGCCTGTCAGTCATCGCCGAAGGGGTGGAGATCGAGGCGCAAAAAGATTTCCTGGCGCACCTGGGTTGTCATGCCTACCAGGGCTATCTTTTCAGCCGACCGATTGCCCTGGCAGATTTTGAACAGTTCGCCCGGCGAACTTGAGGCTGTGTTCAATGCAGGTCATGGCAACCAGCGGTGCGCAGATGAGCTGGCTGCTGGACCGACCCGGCATCCAGTGGCTTAAGGGGTCAAGCAACAATAACTTGACCTCTAAGGGCTTGTCCACAAATAACATGCACATTTGGCTCGCCAGCTTTGGGCGCGCTGCGTTGTTGCAAATCGCTGGTGCAGCAAAGCACGGCAGGGCGAAGCAACCACGACACGGATGATTTCGAATTGGCATGAATACGAAGAAATCTGGTTTCAACCCCGGCCCGGTAAAATTGTTTGATGCAGACCGTCAAAACCGAACTCCTCGAAGCCCTGCGCCTGGCGCTGGAACAATTCATGCCCGGTGTGGGCGACAAGGCCAGCTTTGAGTCGCCCAAAGTCGCCTCGCATGGCGACCTGGCCACCACGGCGGCCATGCAACTGGCCAAACCGCTCAAGCAGAACCCGCGCCAGTTGGCAGAGAACCTGCGTGCAGCGCTGCTGGCCAGCCCAGCCTTTCAGCGCTGGGTGGATGCACTCGACATTGCCGGCCCGGGTTTTATCAACATCAAACTCAAACCCGCCGCCAAACAGCAGGTGGTGCGCGAGGTGCTGGCGCAAACCATCCGCTACGGTACCCAGGCCGGCAAGGGCCAGCGCATGCTGGTCGAGTTTGTCTCGGCCAACCCGACCGGGCCACTGCATGTGGGGCACGGTCGGCAGGCGGCGTTGGGCGATGCCATCTGCAACCTGTTTGCCACCCAGGGCTGGCAGGTGTACCGCGAGTTTTATTACAACGACGCGGGGGTGCAGATTGCGACCCTGGCCAGCAGCACCCAGCTGCGGGTGCAGGGTTTCAAGCCGGGTGATGCCTGTTGGCCCACCGAAGCGGACAACCCGCTGAGCAAGAATTTTTACAACGGCGACTACATTGCCGACATTGCCGCTGATTTTCTGGCCCAAAAAACCGTCAAGTCTGACGACCGCGCGTTCACCGCATCGGGCGATGCCACCGATCTGAATGGCATGCGCCAGTTTGCCGTGGCCTATCTGCGCCGTGAGCAAGACCTCGACTTGCAGGCCTTTGCCGTCAAGTTTGACAACTATTACCTGGAAAGCAGCCTGTACACCAGCGGCAAGGTGGATGCAGTCGTGGGCAAACTGCAGGAGGCCGGCAAAACCTACGAGCAAGACGGCGCACTGTGGCTCAAGTCCACCGACTATGGCGACGACAAAGACCGTGTCATGCGCAAGGGGGATGGCAGCTACACCTATTTTGTGCCCGATGTGGCCTACCACATCACCAAGTGGGAGCGCGGTTTTCAGAAGGTGATCAACATCCAGGGCACCGATCACCATGGCACCATCGCCCGGGTGCGCGCCGGGTTGCAGGCCGCCCATGTCGGCATCCCACAGGGGTATCCTGATTATGTGTTGCACACCATGGTGCGCGTGGTGCGTGGTGGCGAAGAGGTCAAGATCAGCAAGCGCGCCGGCAGCTACGTCACACTGCGCGACCTGCTCGAATGGACCAGCAAGGACGCGGTGCGCTTTTTTTTGCTCAGCCGCAAGCCCGATACTGAATACACCTTTGACGTGGATCTGGCGGTGGCCAGGAACAACGACAACCCGGTGTATTACGTGCAGTATGCCCACGCCCGGATTTGCTCGGTGCTGGCAGCCTGGGGCGGTGATGCCAGCACCTTGGCCAGTGTGGTCCTGAGTCCGCTAGACAGCCCGCCAGCGCAGGCCCTGATGCTGTTGCTGGCCAAGTATCCCGACATGCTGAGCGCAGCGGCCGAGGGTTTTGCGCCGCACGATGTCACGTTTTACCTGCGCGAGCTGGCCGCTTGTTACCACAGCTATTACGATGCCGAGCGCATTCTGGTGGATGATGAAGTCGTCAAAATGGCGCGTCTGGCGCTGGTGGCGGCCACCGCGCAGGTGTTGCACAATGGCCTGGCCGTGCTGGGTGTCAGTGCTCCGCAAAAAATGTAGGCAAATTCCCGTCAAAGGCAATTCATGAGACAACAACACGGTGGAACTTTTCTGGGTTTGATCCTGGGCTTGGTGCTGGGCCTGGGCATAGCGCTGGCGGTGGCGGTTTACGTCACCAAGGTCCCCGTGCCCTTTGTCAGCAAGGCCGTAAGCCGCGATCCGGCACAGGATGTGGTTGAACAGCAAAAGAACAAGGGCTGGGATCCGAATACACCCTTGTATGGCAAAAATCCGGCCAAGCCGGTGGCGCCCGCAGAACCCGCAGAGCCCGTGGAGCCGGCCGACAAGCCAGCGTCTGGCCCGGTCGAAGCCGTGTCCCGGCCCGCCACTGCCCGCCCGGCGGTTGCCGTCCCTGTTGCGGCCGCCGCAAGCAAACCCGAGGTCAAGCCGGCGCTCGCCTCAGACCCGCTAGGCGACCTGGTCAAGGCGCGTGCCGCCATGGTCAAAGGATCAGCAGCGACACCTGATGCGTCGGCTGACCCGTTCAGCTATTTTGTTCAGGTGGGTGCCTTTCGCACCGCCGAAGATGCCGAAACCCAGCGTGCCAAGCTGTCGCTGTCGGGCATCGAAACCAAGGTCTCTGAGCGCGAGCAGTCAGGTCGCATGGTGCACCGGGTTCGGGTCGGGCCGTTTGACACGCGCGACGCCGCTGAAAAGGCCAAAACCAAGCTGGACGCTACCGGCATTGAAACCGCCCTGGTTCGCGTGCAGCGTTGAACTTTTTGGCATGGCGACGTTCTGACCCCGCATTTGCGAACACCGATTGGAGCTTTGAATGATGAAACGTCGTGAATTTTTTGCCGGTGCAGCAAGCCTGGCTGTGGCTACTGCGGCCCAGTCGCAAGCCAAGGCTCCGCAGGCAGGATCGGACTTCATCAAGCTGAACCAGGCCGCGCCAGTGGAGGCCCCGGCGGGCAAGATCGAAGTGCTGGAGTTTTTTTGGTACAGCTGTCCGCATTGCAGTGCGTTTGAGCCAGCCTTGTCAGAGTGGGCCAAACGGCTGCCCAAAGACGTGGTGTTCAAGCGCGTTCCGATTGCTTTTCGCGATGACTATGTGCCGCAGCAGCAGTTGTTCTTTACCCTTGAGGTCATGGGCCTGCTCGATACCCTGCATGCGCGCGTGTTTGCCGCCATTCATGGCGAGCGCCAAAACCTGAACACGGCTGATAGCATCACCGACTGGGTGGTCAAGCAAGGCGTGGACCGGGCCAGGTTTGTGTCAAATTTCAGTTCGTTTTCAACCAGCACCAAAGTCAACCGTGCGCGCCAGCTGATGACCGCCTACGAAATTGACGGCGTGCCTGCCATGGGCGTGGCCGGGCGTTTCTACACCGACGGTTCTCTGGCCAAAAGCACGGACGGGATGCTGAGCGTGGCTGATTTTCTGATCGCCCAGGTTCGGGCCAAGTTGCAATCCGCTCGTTTAGCTGGCTAAACTTCGCGTCTTGCGCCTAGCACTGCCTCCCGTCAGCACTCGCCATAAACGGTACATTTGCAATTTCTGCATCCCTTAGCGGCGCATGTTGGCTGATCAGCCGGCCTTCGGCTTGGCACCGTGGGTGCTCAGGCCCGCTACAATGCGGCGCTTATCTCTGCAAGATTCGTGCCTTTATGAAAACCCCCTTGAATTTCTGGCTTGTCCTGAGCTTGCTGGCCCTGACTGTGCCCGGAGTTCAGGCCGAAAAAGCCGACCGCAACAAGCCGATGAATGTCGAAGCCGATGCGTTGCGCTATGACGATGCCCGCCAGATCAATGTGTTTTCCGGGCGGGTGGTGCTGACCAAGGGCACGATCCAGATTCGTGGCGAACGCATCGAGGTGCGGCAAGACCCCCAGGGTTACCAATACGGCGTGGTCACGGCAGAGCCGGGCAAGCTGGCGTTTTTTCGGCAAAAGCGCGAAGCTGTCGACGAATTCATCGAAGGTGAGGGCGAAGTCATTGACTACGATGGTCGGGTTGATGCGGTCAAAATCATTGGCAAGGCCCAGTTGCGCCGTTATCGCGGGGCGATTCTGAATGACGAGTTCAATGCCGGGTTGATTGTTTATAACAACGCGACCGATGTCTTTACGCTGGATGGGGCGCCGGGGCCTGGCAAAAGTGGCAGCCTCGGGCAGGCCGGCGCGCCGCCCGGACGGGTTCGTGCCATGCTGACCCCCAAGCCTGAAGCTGGTGCATCTGCGGTGGCCCTTCCCTTGCAAGCCAGTCCGCAGCTTGGTAGCCCGGCCCGATGATGCTGATGGATGCCGCAAGGCCCAACCCGGGCGCCGTATTGCCGAAGCCCAGTCGCCAGGATGCGGGGGGCTGTGACAGCTGCCTGCAGGTGCGACACCTGCAAAAGTTTTACGGCAGCCGCAAGGCGGTCAAAGACGTGTCACTGTCGGTACGCAAGGGCGAAGTGGTGGGCCTTCTGGGGCCCAACGGTGCCGGCAAGACCACCTCGTTTTACATGATTGTGGGTTTGCTGCGGGCCAGCGCCGGCGACATCACGATTGATGGCCAGTCGATCGAGCATATGCCGATACACCGCCGCGCCCGCCTGGGGCTGAGTTATCTGCCGCAGGAAGCCTCGATTTTTCGCAAACTCAATGTTGAAGACAATGTGCGGGCGGTGCTCGAATTGCAGTTTGACGACCAGGGCCGGCCGCTGCGCGAGGCCGAGATCGACAAACGGCTGACAACTTTGTTGCAGGACTTGCGGGTCGATCATCTGCGCCTGTCCAGTGCCCTGTCCTTGTCGGGCGGCGAGCGCCGACGGGTCGAGATTGCCCGCGCACTGGCGACCCAGCCGCGCTTCATTCTGCTCGATGAGCCGTTTGCCGGCATTGATCCGATCGCGGTGATCGAGATCCAGCGCATCATCAGCTTTTTGAAGAGCCGGGGCATCGGGGTGTTGATCACCGACCACAATGTGCGCGAAACCCTGGGCATTTGCGACCATGCCTTCATCATCAGTGACGGCAGCGTGCTGGCGCAGGGCACACCGGCCGACATCGTCAACGATGTTGATGTGCGCCGGGTGTATCTGGGCGAACATTTCCGCATGTAAAGATATGGCCCCCACGCTTTTGGCTTCGCCGCTCTACGAG
>JAIFMA010000063.1 GCA_020048795.1 Rhodoferax sp. | reverse complement strand
TTGGCCATTGGCGAGCCGCCGGCCACCAAAGGTTATCCACCGTCGTGTTTTGCCAAACTGCCGCAATTGGTGGAGCGCAGTGGCAACGGTCTCAACGGTGTGGGGTCGATCACAGCCTTTTACACCGTGTTGTCAGAGGGAGATGATCAGCAGGACCCCATCGCCGACGCGGCGCGGGCTATTTTGGATGGGCACATCGTGTTATCACGCGCCTTGGCCGAGGCTGGTCATTTTCCGGCCATCGACATCGAACAATCGGCCTCACGGGTGATGCACAGCGTGGTGACGCGTGAACATTTTGAGCTTGCCCGAAACTTCAAGGCCGTGCACTCGCGCTACGAGAAGGGGCGTGATTTGATTCAAATTGGTGCCTATGTCGGTGGTTCTGACAAGTATCTGGACCAGGCGATTGAGTTGCATGAGCCCATGGAGCAATTCTTGCAACAAGACATGTTCGAGTCGGCCAGCATGGGAGGCAAACCCATGGCCGAATTCAAATCACTGGCACTGGCGATCGAGCTGGCAACGGTCAAGCGCGATCAGGCCATGGCGCAATGGCAGACCACATTGCAGGCACAGGGTTTTGCGCAGGACCAGATGAGCCAGTTGCAGCAATACGCGCGTGAAACCGACCAGCGCTGGATGCAAGGTGCACAAAAGAGCACCACGCCCGAGTTGCTGCACCATCAGTACCAGTTTATGGGTCGCCTGAATCAGGCCATTGCGCTACAGGAAGGTGTACTCGGCAATGCCGCCCGGCGGGTTGATGAGGCCAAGCAGGTGCAGGTTCAGGCGGAGTTGCGTCTGGCCAGCTTGAAACTGGTGTTAGGCCAGCGCCAGGCAGCTCGTGCCAAGGAATTACAGCGGCGGGATCAAAAACAGATGGATGAATTTGCGGCCCAGCAGACCCAACGGCAACTGCGAATACAAGCGGAGAATAGTTTATGAGCATTGAATCAAGCAGCGCACCACAAAGCCACAAGGCGGTGTCAGGTGCCGACCACCGGGGTGGCAAAAAAGCCGGTAAGGCAGATTCGCTCGGAGAGGGCGCTGCGGCGGGTTTCTCAGTACTGATGAGTTTGCTGGCGGCAACGGATGTTGAGGCTGATGCCACGACTCTGGCCGGCGATCCCGCGTTATTGGAGCCACCCGTGCCTGGGGTGACGGTTGGGATGACGACAGATGAAGATAAGAATGGCGCTTCAGCGCTTGCTGGATCTGTGCTGGAAGCTATGAATTTGATTGCGAATCAAGGTATGACCGCGGCCCCGGTGCTGGCGGTGATCAGTGGCGGGCTGCCCGGGCTTACGGGGGCATCCCAAGGCTTGGGCGATGCCGCGGTGGATGGTGGTGAGGCGCTTGATTTCAATCGAAATGGGGCTGTAGCGCTTGCTGAGCCTGCGCTGGCAGCTATGAAGTTGATACCAATGCCAGAGACTGGTGCCGCCCCTGTAGTGGCAGGCACGGGTAGCTTGCCGATTGAAGCCGAAGGGGGGCTCAGGGGGAAAAGACCTCCATCATCGGCTCTGGTGGGTGTGGGTGCTGCCAATCCGGCAGAAGCGGCAAATCCGTTGGACACAGCATCAGCGGGGGGGCAGCCGTTGATGGACGAGCCGCTTGCGCTCGCGCCCTTAGATGGGCTGCCGGTGCGCAAGACAGCGCAGCAATCGCAGAACTTGCTGGCGGCTTTGTCGGAACTGCGCGAACCCAAGTCACATTCAGCCACACTGGATTTGGCGACGACCCCGGTGATCAGCAACGCCATGGTCATGAGTGGAGCGGGGGATGGATTGGTGAATCCGTTGAATCGATTGGGTGCCAGGCCGGTGCCCCGTTCCGGCGCTGCGGGTGAAGGTGTGTTCGGATCAGTTGCCATGGTGAATGCCCGGGCAGATGCGCCTTACACGATTGAAGCGGCAACGGCTGCGGTGCCTGATACGGCTATTGCCGAGACCGTGAGTTATTGGGTGACGCATGGGGTGCAGAATGCGGAACTCAAACTTGAGGGCTTCGGCAGTGAGCCGGTGGAGGTGAGCATTTCGCTCAACGGAGATCAGGCGCAGATTGATTTTCGAACCGACCAGGCCAGTGTGCGGTCGATACTTGAGGCAGCAACGACGCAACTGCGCGATTTGCTGTCAGGTGAGGGTTTGCAGCTTTCAGGGGTTTCTGTGGGGGCTTCTGGTGGACGGGAGGCGCAGGGGGATAACCGGCAGCAAAAACAAACCTCCAGGCAGGCGCTGGTGGTGCCAGATCAAGCCCTTGGGGTTTTGTCAAATCGGATCGTTAATCCGTCGGTTGGGCAGACGTTGGACTTGTTTGTCTGATTTAGACTCGCTAGCACAGCAGATACCATGCTTTGGGGCATCAGATTGACCTGTCGGGTTGGGGTGAATGCTCAATAATGGACGCAAACTAACGCATTGAAGGAACGACCGTGGCTACCAAACCAGAAGAAGCCGATGCCGCCAAACCCCCGGCCAAAAGCAAAAAGATGTTGATCATCATCATTGCTGCCGTGCTGGTCTTGGTGTTGGGTGGCGGGGGTGCGTTTTTCTTTATCAGCAAAAAGAATGCAGCCGCAGCAGCGGCTGCTGCCGAAGAAGAGGGTGGTGCCCCTGCCGCTGCCGCGCATGCGACTGTTGATCATGGTGCCGCCAATACCCCACCGGTCTATTTGCCGATGGACAATATGGTGGTGAATCTGGCTGACCCTGGTGGTGAAAGAGTGGCGCAGGTGGGGATCACGCTCGAAGTTCGTGATGCAAAAGCCTCGGAATCAGTCAAGGCCTATATGCCAACCATTCGCAGTGGTGTCCTGATGTTGCTGTCGATGCGGACATCCGAGAGTCTGTTGTCGCCCGAAGGCAAACAAAAGCTGATTGCCGATATTCTGCGCGAGGCCTCGGTGCCTTTTGGCGGAGGCGAAGACGAAGAGCCAGATGCCGCGACGGCGAAGAAAAAGCCAAAAAAGAAAGTGACTGTCCAGTACCCGGTGGTCGGTGTTCTTTTTTCAAGCCTGATTGTTCAGTGAGTTCGCTGCACATGTGCCATGAGTGAGTCATTTTTATCCCAGGAAGAGGTGGATGCCCTACTTGAGGGTGTCACCGGAGAGAGCCAAAAACTGGCTGAGGAGGTCACCGAAAGCGGTGAGGTTCGTGCCTACAACATTTCAAGTCAGGAGCGAATCGTTCGTGGGCGCATGCCCACCATGGAAATTGTCAACGAGCGCTTTGCCCGCAATTTGCGCGTTGGCCTGTTCAACTTCATTCGCAGAAGTCCTGAAATCTCGGTGGGTCCGGTCACAGTGCAGCGTTACAGCGCTTTTTTGCGTGAGCTGGCGGTGCCGACCAACTTCAATATTGTGGCGATTCGACCTTTGCGGGGTAGTGGCCTGGTGGTGTGTGAGCCCGCGTTGGTGTTTGGTGTGATTGAGTCCCTATACGGTGGCATTGGTAAGTTCCAGACCCGTATTGAGGGGCGGGATTTTTCTGCCACCGAGCAGCGGGTGATCAACCGGCTGGTTGATGTCGTCTGTGAAGAGTACAAGAAGGCTTGGGTGGGGATTTATCCGCTTGAGTTGGACTACCAGCGCTCCGAAATGCAGCCGCAATTTGCCAACATCGCGACACCCAGCGAAATTGTGGTGTCCACCTCGTTTCAGCTTGAGATTGGCGAGATCACAGGCGCGATTCACTTTTGTTTTCCGTATGCCACGCTGGAGCCCATCCGGGATGTGTTGTACTCATCCACTCAGGGCGACTCGATTGAGGTGGATCGCCGTTGGGTCAATGTGTTGACCCAGGAAATTCAGGCGGCTGAGGTGGTTTTGGTGGCCGAGCTGGCCCATGCGGATGCGACCATCGAGCAATTGTTGGCGATGAAACCAGGTGACTTCATCGAGCTTGATCGCCAGCCCCGGGTGCAGGCAACGGTGGATGGTGTGCCCATTTTTGAGTGCCAGTATGGTACCCACAACGCCAAGTATGCGCTGAAAATCGAGCGATGCCTGAGGAATAATGACCTCAACTGGAAAGGTGAACGACATGGCAACTGATGAAAAACCGCCGGAGGACGATGGTTTGGCAGACTGGGCGGAGGCCTTGCTTGAGCAAAAAAGCGCAGAAACGCCAACAGGTCCTGAACCCGGGGGGGTCTTGACCGGTGATGCGTCCAGAGGTTTTTCGTCCGGATCGGGCGGCAATGACGCGCAGATCAGTGACATCAACCGGGTGCTGGATATTCCGGTGCTGCTTTCCGTGGAGTTGGGCCGCACCAAAGTGCCCATCAAGCATATTTTGCAACTTGGACAGGGCTCGGTGGTTGAACTCGATGCCTTGGCCGGTGAACCGATGGATGTGTTGGTGAACGGCTACCTGATTGCGCAAGGAGAGGTTGTCGTTGTGAATGACAAGTTTGGGATTCGGTTGACCGATGTGGTGACCCCCTCCGAGCGACTGCGTCGAGTCAGCAAGGGATAAGCGGTGATGTCCCAGGGCTGGCTGTTGGTTGTTGGGTTTGTCATCGTGCTGGCTTTGATTCCGGTTGGGTTAAGGTGGGTGCAGAGGCGAATTGGTGCTGTGGGGGTAGGTGCGCCAAGCGCAACGCGCATCGTCTGCGCTGTGGCTGTGGGACCGCATCAAAGGGTGGTCACGGTTGAGGTCGGACCTGAAGGGGCACGCACCTGGCTGACTCTGGGTGTGACGGCTCAGTCGATCACCTGTTTGCACTCTGAGGCTGTCGTGCCGTTACCAACGGTCAACGCATCAGCGATTGGACCTGAGCAGTCCATTGGCCTTGAGTGAGGGTGCGCCTTGTGAGGAAACTGCAAACCCTTTTGACTGAAGCACGTTCACTCAGGCTGGTGACCATTGCATTGACCTTGGCCGTGTACGCAGTCGCTGCCAGAGCACAGGGGGCAGCACAATTGCCCTTGTTGTTGGGGACGGGCAGTTCCGGTGTGAGTTTTTCGGTCCCGGTACAGACTTTGCTTTTTTTTACCGCACTGTCTTTTTTGCCGGCAATTTTGTTGATGATGACTGGCTTCACCCGAATTGTGATTGTTCTGTCATTGCTGAGACAGGCGCTGGGCACCCAATCTGTGCCGCCCAATCAGGTTGTCGTGGGTCTGTCCTTGTTTCTGACGGTGTTTGTCATGGGGCCGACTTTGGACAAGGTCTACAACGACGCGTATTTGCCTTATAGCAACAACACCTTGCCTTTTGAGCAGGCGTTGGTCAAAGCCGAGGCACCGATGCGTGCATTTATGAGCAAGCAGACCCGGCAGTCCGATTTGGCCTTGTTCGTCAAACTTGCCAAACTTGATGTGGGCACCAATGCGGCAGTGGTTCCGATGCGGGTGCTGGTGCCCGCTTTTGTCACCAGTGAATTGAAGTCGGCATTTCAGATCGGCTTCATGATATTTATTCCGTTTTTGGTCATCGATATTGTGGTTGCCAGTGTTCTGATGTCTTTGGGCATGATGATGTTGTCGCCGGTTCTGGTTGCGCTGCCATTCAAGTTAATGATCTTTGTGCTGGCAGATGGCTGGAACTTGCTGATGGGTTCATTGGCTGCCAGTTTTGTGACTTGAGGGATATTCATGAACGCACAATTGGTGTTGACGATGGGGCAGGAAGCCTTGTGGATGATGCTGATGGTCTCGGCGCCAGTGCTGGGCGCTGTTCTGGTGGTTGGATTGATCGTCAGCCTGTTCCAAGCCGTGACCCAGATCAATGAGGCAACTTTGGCTTTTGTCCCTAAATTGATCGCTGCGATGATTGTCTTTGCACTGGCCGGACCCTGGATGCTGGGGATGCTGGTGGAGTACATCCGTCGCACGATTGAGGCCATACCTGCTGCTGTGATGTGATGAGGGTTGGCTGGTGATCACTTTTTCAGAAGCGCAATTGCTGGCATGGTTGTCGCCCATGCTTTGGCCATTTTTACGGGTGCTGGCCTTGTTTACTTCAACGCCGGTTTTTTCATCAAGAGTTTTTCCGGTTCGTGCTCGCATTGCGCTGGCCTTTTTTGTTGCACTGGCGGCGCAGCCGTTTTTGGGTACTCAGCCGGTTGTAAGTATGAATGGAACTGGCGCGATGGGCGCGGTGGTTCAGCAGGTTGGGGTCGGGCTGGCCATCGGATTTGCCATCCGGGTTGTATTTGCTGCCGTCGAGGTCGCAGGCGAAGTCATTGGATTTCAGATGGGCTTGAATTTCGCCTCCTTTTTTGATCCATCGCTGAATGCGCAGACCAGCGCTGTGGCAAGGTTTTTTGGGCAAATGGCTCTTTTTTTGTTCATTGTCATGAACGGTCACTTGCTGGTGTTGCTGGCGGTCGTCAAGAGCTTTAAGTCTTTTCCTGTCGATCAGAATTTTCTGGAGGCACTGAAGCACATGAAGGTGCTCGATCTTGGGGTTGATCTCTTTGCGAGCGGACTGTGGATTGCTCTGCCATTGGTTGGTATGCTGATGTTTGCCAATCTGGCGTTGGGCATCGTGTCGCGCGTGGCTCCCCAAATGAACATTTACGCCATCGGATTTCCGATCACCTTGACGGTCGGTCTTGTCGGCATGGCCGCTACACTGCCGATGCTGGACCAGCCTTTTTTGGCCTTGATGACGCGTGCAATTGACATTTTCTCCGCCATATAACGGCGGATCGGTGACCTTAGACCAACCCGTTGCGAATGGCGTAAACCGTCAATTCCGGATTGTTGGACAGTTTGAGTTTTTCCAGTACACGGGCACGGTAAACGCTGACAGTCTTTGGGCTAAGCATCAGCTCCTGCGCGATGTCAGAGAGACGTTTGCCGGAGGCGATTTTCAGCAGGGTTTGCAGTTCGCGCTCAGACAGGCTCGCGTGCAGGCTGGTGTTTTCGGGGGAACTGAGGTTTTCCACCAACATTTGGGCAACGGTCGGCGTGACGTATTTTCTGCCTTGGGCGACCGTGCGAACGGCAGTGATCAAATCTGCCGGATCTCCTGCTTTGTTCAGGTAGCCTTGTGCGCCCGCCTTGAGGCAGCGTATAGCGTACTGATCCTCAGGGTACATCGACACGATCAGCACCTTGATCTGCGAGTCGGTTTCCCGCAGACTGGCCAATACCTCAAGCCCCCCGCGACCAGGAAGATTGATGTCGAGCAGTAGAACATCGCAGGGGTGCAGCCGAAAGGCATCGCGAACTTCTGCATAGCTGCCTGCCTCGGCCGTTACCTGGATGTCAACAGCCTCGGCGAGGGTGTCCCGGATGCCACGTCTGACCATGGCATGATCATCACACAAAATTACTCGGATCATTGAGTTGCTGCTCCTGTCGGATCTTTTCGGCCTCGGTCAATGGAACAGACAGGGTAATGGCCAATCCTGCTCCGACTTGTGAGCTTACATCCATCCAGCCCCCAATTGTTTTGGCGCGCTCTTTCAGGCCGCGGATGCCAAAACTCTGCGCTTTGGATAAATCAAGCTCGCTGGCCCCCCGGCCATTGTCAGAGATCTCCAGAGTCAGTACATTCTCATCACCCGAGAGATCGATTTTGACGAGCGTACATTGGGCATGTTTGGCGATGTTGGTGAGTGCCTCCTGTGCCGTTCTGTATGCCACTAGTTGAATGGCTTTGGGTAAGCTGTCAAGCTGGCCTGGAGCACGAATTGTTGTTTCAATCTTGGTTCTCTTGGCGAAGTCATTGATCAACCAGTGAATTGCCGGGATCAAACCTTGGTCCAGAATGGCAGGACGCAGGTTCATCATGATCCGCTGGCTTGCGTCAACCGCGTACTGAAGCATTTCAGTCGCCGCTCGGATGTGCGAAATTGTTGTCGGGTCTGAGTTGTGACGTTCGATCCACGACAGGTCAAAGCGCACGGCTGCCAGGGAGCCTCCAATGTCATCGTGGATTTCGCGCGCTATCGCCGCTCTTTCCTGTTCAATGGTGGCTTGGAGGTGTTGCGCAAAACTGGCGAGCCTCTGCTCCGATTGGAAAAGTTCGAAGTCAGAGCGTTCCTTCGCGGCGCGGATTTTTTGCATTTCAACCGCACGTTGTATGACGTGTCTGAGTTTGACCAAATCAGATTTGGGCAAATAGTCACTGATTCCGGCCTTGATCGCTTCAACCGCTGCTGTCTCGCCAATAGCCCCGGACAGCAGAATAAATGGCACCTGGTACTTTTCTTTCTGCATCAGTTGCCAGGCATCCAAAGCTGTAAATCCGGGCAGCCTGTAGTCTGCCAGTACCAGATTGAATGGATTGCTGGCAAGTTCTCTGGCAAACTCAGAGAGGGTTTCGACCCGCCGGATTTCCGGTGGGTCGGGGGCCTTGCTTAATTCGCGCGTTACCAGCAGGTGGTCCTGTTCGGAGTCTTCGAGATGCAAAATGCATAAACGAGTGGGTGTTTCGTCTTTGTTTGTCATGATTGGCGCTATGATCGTTTATCGACCCCAAATGTTTAGCTTTGTGGTGTACTTCGCAGAGAGTTGATTGCATGACTTCTGAGCCGTTATTTTCAACGCCAACCGTCAAGTTGCCGGTTATGTTAGTTGCAGAGGTGCAGGACTCGCTGCTGGTTGTTGTGCACGATTTGAATCGATTGGATGGCTTGTTGGCTCATGCCATGGAGAATTTAATGCAGCGATTTACTGCTGCAAGTGAAAATTTGGCGGCCCCAGCTCTGGCTGATCTGGATGATTTGCGTAAAGCGCGCATGTCGTTGCACGCAGCAGTGACTGAACTCCAATTTCAAGATATGGCATCACAGCTTATTGTGCACACGTCGAAGGTGCTTCAGGGGTGTGCGTACCGTCTTGCGGCAGATGCCATGGGGTTGGAGGATGGCGAAGCGGTTCCGTTTGTTGAGGAGGTTCCAGAGCGCCCCAACCCAGTCACTCAGGATGAAATGCAAGCCGGTTCAATTGAACTTTTTTGATTTTTCAAGTTTTCTTTTTGTTGAAATAGTCGGAGTTTTTCATGCCTGTAATACTTACTGTTGATGATTCGCCATCCATGCGCAAGATGGTGTCATTCACATTGGTGGGCGCGGGCTATCAAGTTGTTGAGGCGATCGATGGAATAGACGCGATTGAAAAAGCGCGGGACCAGAGTTTCGATCTGGTGTTGACTGATCAGAATATGCCTCGTCTTGATGGACTTGGGCTGACTCGGAGGTTGCGGGAAACTCCGCAGTTCAAAACGGTCCCGATTTTGATGCTTACGACGGAATCCAGCGACCTGATGAAGCAGGCTGGTCGAGCGGCGGGTGCTACGGGTTGGTTGGTTAAGCCATTTGATCCAGCCCGTTTGCTGGAAGTCATCAAAAAGGTGATCAAGTGACGGAGTTTATGTTGCGAAAACCATATGGATTGAATCCAGGAGAATTTCATGGCTGAAGTGCATCATGAAACTGGCGGGTCAGGAGCGGATTTTGACCTTAGCCAGTTCTATCAGATTTTTTTTGAGGAAGCAGGCGAAAACCTTGATTTGATGGAGCAGATGTTGCTCAATTTGAATCTGGAGACCGCCGACGACGAGGAGTTGAACGGTATTTTCCGTTGTGCGCACTCCGTCAAGGGTGGGGCTGCCACATTTGGTTTTTCCGATGTTGCTGAGTTGACTCACCAAATGGAGTCGTTGCTGGATCGTTTGCGTCGGCATGAATTGCAACCGACCTCCATCATGGTGGATGTGTTGTTGGAGTCCGCAGACGCATCGCGCAGTTTGCTGGCTCGGCACCAGTCTGGGGATGTAGGCACTGCCCCGCCAACCGGGGAGCTGGTTCGAAGAATAAGGGCAATTGTTCAAGGTAATTCTTCCGCTCCTGCGCCTGCGGTAGCCGTAAAGCACTTGAAGGTTGAAGCAAAGCCAGTTGAAGTTTCGCCGCCTGTTGCGGTCAAAGAGCGGTTGCCTAACGTTGCAGGCGTTGACAGTCGCTGCCTTCTTGTTGTTGTTGGCCCCTTGGACCATCCCGAGCAGGCAGATGCAATTGAGGAGCTTTTTCGGGATATCGTGGGCCTCGGTGTGATCAAGGCGGTCGCCAGCAGTGATCCAAAGTCGAGGACATTCGAAGTGGAGACTACCTCCACAGATGAGGATCTTCTGGACTTGTTTGCCTTTCACGTTGCACGCGAGCAAGTGGTTATCAAGGACGTTTCAGTTGGATCTGTGGATCTTGGGGGCAAAGGTGTTACTGTATTGCCAGCGAGTGGTTCTGATGTGGTGGTTCCGGTATCAGCTGCTGCTCATCACGGAGTTCAGTCGTCGACAACTTCCGGTTTTGGTTTTTTCGATGGAGCTCCTGGAGTGCCAGATACGGTCGCATCTTCGGTGCTTCCTTTGGCAGCCCCCCTTGTTGATGACCATGCCGCCAAGTCAGCCCGTAATGCAGCGAAACCGGTCGCTTCTATGGCCTCACAGCCTGAGGCAGCTACGATCCGAGTTGCAATAAGCAAGGTTGATCAGTTGATTAACTTGGTAGGGGAGTTGGTAATTACACAGGCAATGCTGGCCCAAAACAGTCGAGCACTTGATCCGGCCGTGTATCAGCAGTTGTTGACGGGACTGACAGATTTGGATCGAAATACCCGAGATTTGCAAGAGTCGGTGATGTCGATCCGAATGATTCCGATGTCCATTGTGTTTAGCAGGTTTCCAAGGATGTTGAGGGATCTTGCGGGGAAACTGGGCAAGAAGGTGGATTTCCTGACGCAGGGTGAGGCGACTGAGCTTGACAAGGGGCTGGTGGAAAAAATTACAGACCCTTTGACACATTTGGTTCGAAACAGTTGTGATCATGGAATTGAGATGCCTGCTGATCGGGTGCTCGCGGGTAAACCCGAAACGGGAACGATCACTTTATCTGCCGCACACCAAGGGGGCTCCATTGTCATCGAGGTGCGTGATGATGGACGAGGTATGTCGAGAGAGAGAATCTTGGCCAAAGCTCGCGAGCGAGGTCTGGATGTATCTGATCAAATGCCGGATTCGGAAGTTTGGCAGTTGATATTTGCACCAGGTTTTTCCACGGCTGAGGTAGTGACTGATGTCTCGGGCCGTGGTGTTGGCATGGATGTTGTTAAGAGAAACATCACATCATTAAACGGCACGGTCGAAATCGATTCCTCAGAGGGTTACGGCATGAAGGTGTCGGTGCGGCTGCCTCTGACACTCGCGATTATGGACGGCATGTCCGTTGGTGTTGGTAACGAAGTATACATATTGCCTTTATCTTCGGTGGTGGAGTCATTTCAGGTCAAATCTGACGCTGTGAGTACTGTGGGACAGGGTGCACAGTTGGTCAAGGTTCGCGATGAGTATATGCCAGTGATTGAGCTTGAAAAGGTATTTCAAATTCCGCGATATGACGCAGAAAAGACCAGTGATATCATGGTTGTGATCGAAGCCGAAGGCAGTAGAGTTGTTTTGTTGGTAGATGAACTCTTGGGACAGCAGCAGGTGGTGGTTAAGAACTTGGAATCTAATTATCGAAAGGTTCCCAATGTATCTGGTGCTACTATTTTGGGTGATGGCAAAGTCGCACTCATATTGGATACTGGTGCTTTGGTACGCCGTTCGCGTCATTAATAGATCATGCTTGAAAGTAATTAAAAGGTGAGCATCATGGAAAAAGTTAATGATACTGCGAATGCTATTACACGTGAATATTTGACTTTCCGGCTTGATCGAGAGGAATATGGAATTGATATCCTAAAGGTCCAGGAAATTAGAGGCTATGAACCTCCGACACGGATTGCCAATGCTCCACCATTTATTAAGGGTGTCGTCAATCTTCGGGGGACAATTGTGCCAATTGTGGATATGCGTTTGAAGTTTAATTGTGCCAATGCTCTTTATGATTCTTTTACGGTGGTTATTATTCTTAATCTGAGGCAACGTATTGTCGGTATTGTTGTTGATTCGGTAAGTGATGTGATGGGCTTGGAGCCTGAGAATTTGCGAGTTGCCCCCGATATTGAGAGTGTCATTGACTCAGATTCGGTACTGGGACTTGGATCGCTTGGTGATCGAATGCTCATTCTCTTGGATATTGAGAAATTGATGTCGGGGCTTGATATGGGGTTGGTTACTGAGTCCTGTTGAAACTTTGACCTGATACTTCATGGCTAGTCTTTCGTCAGATCGCGCGCATCGTGATTCTGGTACTTCCGATATGCAGGGAAGAGAGTTTATTTGGACTGATAGTGATTTTGTTAAGGTTCAGGCGCTAATTTACCAGCGAGCGGGAATTAGTTTGCATGATGGCAAACATGCAATGGTGTATAGTCGTCTATCGCGTCGGTTACGGGAAACCGGGTATCATAGTTTTAGAGATTATTTGGCTTGGTTGGAATCTGATGACGGGGCTGAATGGCAGGAGTTCATTAATGCACTTACGACGAATCTCACTTCGTTTTTTAGAGAACAACATCATTTTAAAATATTCTATGATTATTTAAGTTTAAATCAGAAAGCTAAACCTTGGAGGGTGTGGTGTAGTGCGTCCTCCACTGGTGAAGAGCCATACTCCATTGTCATTACAGCAATTGAAGCACTGGGTTTAAATTCAAAGTTTAAGTTGATCTCGAGTGATATTGATTCAAAGGTGTTGAAGGCGGCATCTCGAGGTGTTTATAGGCTGGAAGATTTGAAAAATTTGAATGAAAGACAACTACAGTATTTTTTTCTTCGAGGTAAAGCAGGTAACCAGGGAATGGTTCGAGTGAAGCCTGAGTTCATTTCATTGGTCGAATTTGTTGTAATCAATCTGGTCCGTGACGATTGGCCATTCCGCGATCTGTTTGATATAGTTTTTTGCCGTAATGTGATGATCTATTTTGATGGTGCAACCCAAAGAAGAGTTTTGGAGAAGATTCACAGCGTGATGGTCCCCGGGGGGCTTTTGTTTGTCGGTCATGCAGAAAATTTTAGTGAGTCGCGCGACTTGTTCATCCTGAAAGGTAAGACCGTTTATGAGAGACTGTAAGTCCTGCCTGTGTTGGTTGCTTGGGGGTGTTGCGGCGGCTACGGCATGTTTGTGATTTGGTAATGAATTTGCCGTCTTCATGTGTCAGCCCGTTTCTTGCGCCTAAGGTTGAGGATCGTGCTTTGGCTCAAAAGAGTGTAGTGGGCGGTTCCTCCCGACTTGATCGATGGAAGTCAATGCCCCGCAGCCCTGGGGAAGCTTGTTTTTTCTATCGAGATCCACAGTTTCAGTACGAAGCTGTCAAAGTACTGCCTGGTGAGTACTTCGTTTCGGTTGAGGACATGATGATCATGACAGTGTTGGGCTCTTGCATTTCCGCTTGCATCTGGGACTCCAGGGCAAGAGCTGGTGGCATGAACCACTTCATGCTTCCCGAAGGCGATAGCTCAGAAGGCGGGGGGCGTTATGGATCATATGCGATGGAACTCCTCATCAATCAATTGCTCAAGGTTGGCGCTCGTAGAGAGTCCATGCAAGCTAAGGTGTTTGGTGGGGCTCAGGTCATGGCCGGGTTTGCTGCAATGAATGTTGGGGAAAGAAATACCAAGTTTGTGCTTGATTATTTGTCAACTGAGCGCATCCCGGTAGTTTCGCAAGATGTTCTTGATATTCATCCGAGGAAGGTCTGTTTTTTCCCTTCTTCAGGCAAGGCTCTTGTTAAGCGGCTAGCACATGCACATCCGGAGAATCTGGTTGTGGAGGAGCGCAAAGGAAATGCTCTGACAGTGGCAAAATCAACTTCCGGTGGTTCGATTGATCTGTTTTGAGAGGGTTTGTGAAGAAGATTCGTGTACTCGTGGTGGATGACTCTGCGCTGGTGCGTAGCCTGTTGAAGGAGATCATTAATCGCCAAATTGATATGGAATGTGTTGGTGCCGCAAGTGATCCACTGGTCGCTCGCGGGATGATCCGGGAGCTTGATCCTGATGTCATTACGCTAGACGTGGAAATGCCAAAAATGGATGGTTTGGATTTTTTGGGGAGACTGATGCGTTTGCGCCCGACACCTGTTGTCATGATCTCTACCCTGACTGAGCATGGCGCGGAAGTGACGATAAAGGCACTTGAATTGGGTGCTGTCGATTTTGTAGCGAAACCAAGAGTTGAGCTTGTTGGTGGTTTTGGCTCGCTGTCATCGCAGATTGTCGACAAGATCCGGATTGCTGCCCGGGCTCGTGTTAGTCGCTTGGTGCCAAACACTGACAATGCGCCGTCTAAGGTGGAAGCAAGGGAGTTTGTGGGTAAGTCAATGTCAAGGTTTGACGCAAAAAGCTTGATATTTGTAGGTGCCTCGACCGGAGGAACGGAGGCTATAAGAGAAATCCTCGTGAAGCTTCCTGCGGTTTTCCCTGGAATTGCTATTACCCAGCATATGCCACCAGGTTTCACTGCTACATTTGCCGCCCGAATGAACGATTTGTGTCGAATTGAGGTGCGAGAGGCTGTGAATGGGGCTCGGATATTGCCCGGCCATGCGTATATTGCTCCGGGCGGAAAGCACTTTAGCGTGGCTCGGAATAGCGTCGGCTACATGGCGGTCGTTGACGATGGTGAACCGGTAAATCGCCACAAGCCCTCGGTGGATGTCTTGTTCAGGTCAGCGGCGCGTGTGGTTGGTCCGTATGCATACGGGATCATGCTAACAGGCATGGGCGATGACGGTGCGATTGCGATGCGTGAGATGAAGGATGCGGGAAGCTATAACTTCGTACAGAACGAAAGTTCATGTGTTGTATTTGGTATGCCTCGCGAGGCGATTTTGCGTGGGGCCGCCGACGAAGTATTGCCGATTTCCGACATTGCAGGTGCCCTTGTTGAACGTGTGAGTCGTGCCAGCTGACGTGGATCGTGGTGTATTTGATGTGATGAAATACTGGAAATAATTTCATTTATTGTTTAGGGCGATGCTTTTTGTGTCATAATACAAGGCTTCGCTGATCACGGTGAAGCAGGAAGTCCAGGTAGTGAGAGCTGCTTGTAGGATCATTAAAAACATACAGCCGATAAGCGTGGGCGTTTGAAGCGAGAGGCTCAAGTTCTTCGGAACTAAGTCTTAATTGGCTTACAAAC
>JAIFMA010000235.1 GCA_020048795.1 Rhodoferax sp. | reverse complement strand
TTGTCAAATTTGCTCTTGGTGACCGAGTCGTTGACGTTGATGGCGCGAATCATCAGGTCGCCCTTGGCCGACATCTCGTTCAAGCGGTGCACGCCGGTGGTGGTTTCTTCGGTCACGCCAATGATGTTTTTCAGGCGGCGGCTGTACCAGGTTGGGTCTTTGGCCAGTTTGGCCCGAATGGCGTTGTACAGGCACACCTCTTCTTCACTGCCGGGGTTGTCGAGCAGCTTGATGTTTTTCTCGGCCCTGCTGCCCAGGTGCATCAGCAGTGTGGCGTCGCCACCGTCGTCCAGAATCATGTTGGGGCCTTCAGCGGCCGTGCCCTTTTTACCACCAAATTCAAAAATACGGTGGGTGTAGTCCCAATAGTCGCTCAGCGATTCGCCTTTGTAGGCAAACACGGGCGTGCCTTGGGCGACCAAGGCGGCCGCGGCGTGGTCCTGTGTCGAAAAAATGTTGCATGAGGCCCAACGCACCTGGGCACCCAGGGCTTGCAGAGTTTCGACCAGCACTGCAGTCTGGATGGTCATGTGTAATGAGCCAGTAATGCGTGCGCCTTTGAGGGGCTGGTCTTTGGCGAATTCTTCGCGGATCGCCATCAGTCCCGGCATTTCGGTCTCGGCAATGTTAAGTTCCTTGCGGCCCCAGGCCGCCAGACTGATGTCGGCGATGACGTGGTCAGCGTGGTGGTCGTTTTTTGATTCAGCGCTCATGGTTCACTCCAGAAGTTAAGGAATTAACACTGTAGTGACGGAAAGTCATCAACATCGAACTCACCGCACACAATCAGTGGGTGAGCGCCGTTAAAAATACGCCAGACACATGGTTTGGCGGGTTCCGAGCCTCACGCGACACCCCCACACAGGGTCAGGATCACATTGCAACGCTCCTCGGATTTGAAAAATTATAGAACACCAAAGCTGATGGACATTCGCAACAAGGCATCAGGCCTTTTGGCCGATCACCCCATTTTTGTAACTATTCCGTGACGAATTGGCCAGTTCCATACGCGCAAGGGTGCAAAATACGCCTCGCGCCACATCACATTGACAACACTCAAAAGGAATGCCATTGAACACCCAACACTTGCCAAATGAATCTGGCGCATTGATTGACTCCCATCTCCTGCATGCGATTGGTGCAGATCCTGACCGAGCATCGCCAAACGAATTGATGCTGGCCGTTGCGCAAATGGCCCGCACACAGCTGTCCGAGCGTTGGGTCGAAACCCAGGCGCAAGAGCGCGCACAAAAGGCGCGTCGGGTGGTCTATCTATCGATGGAGTTCCTGATGGGCCGCACCCTGTCGAATGCGCTCGCCGCACTTGACCTGACTGACGACGCCGCCAGCGGATTGGCGCGACACGCTCAGGTCCTTGAAGATATTGCCGATCATGAGCCCGATGCCGCACTGGGCAATGGCGGTCTCGGGCGATTGGCAGCCTGTTTTCTGGATTCCATGGCTACTTTGAGCCTGCCCTCTTGGGGTTATGGCATTCGGTACGAATACGGCATGTTCGCGCAGCGGATCATTGGCGGCGCACAGGTGGAATATCCTGATCCGTGGCTGGTGGACGGCACACCCTGGGAGTTCCCGCGAGCCGATATCAGCTATCCGGTGCGCTTTGGTGGCTGGGTTGAGCATGTGAATGGGCAAGCGCATTGGCATCACGCGGGCAAAGTGGCGGCCAAGGCTTACGACATGGTTGTACCCGGGCACGGCACTAAAAAAGTTAGCACATTGCGGCTCTGGAAAGCCGTGGCCCCCGCGCACTTCGACCTAGGCGCATTCAACACCGGCGATTACGCCCGCGCGGCCAGTACCAAAAACGAGTTCGAAAACATCTCCTGGGTGTTGTACCCCAACGACAGTACACCGGCCGGGCGCGAATTGCGCCTCAAGCAGGAGTATTTTTTCGTGGCGGCCTCGTTGCAAGATCTGGTCAAACGCCATCTTGAGGAACACGCGACACTGGAAAACCTGGCCGAACACGTTGCCATTCACCTCAATGACACCCACCCGGCGATCGGCGTGGCCGAGTTGATGCGTATTTTGTGCGATGAACATCACATGCCCTGGGACCGGGCCTGGCAACTGTGCGGGCTGACGTTCTCGTACACCAACCACACGTTGATGCCAGAAGCACTTGAAACCTGGCCGGTCAGCCTGATCGGGCATGTTTTGCCGCGCCACCTGGAAATCATTTTTCGCATCAACAAGGAATTTCTGGACGAAGCAGCCCTGTACCGACCGGGCGACAATGGCTTTCTTCAGCGACTGTCGCTGATCGACGAGCGCGGTGAGCGCCGGGTGCGTATGGCGCACCTGTCAGTGGTGGGCAGTCACACCGTCAACGGGGTCTCTGCGTTGCACTCGGAATTGCTGGTGAACACCATTTTTGCCGATTTTGCCGACATGTGGCCCAAACGCTTTACCAACATGACCAACGGTGTCACACCACGGCGCTGGCTGGCACAGGCCAACCCCGGATTAACCGGTTTGCTCGACAACACCCTGGGCACCGGCTGGCGACTTGACCTGAATCAGCTGCGACGGCTGGATGCACATCGCACCGATAGCAGTTTTCAGCAGAAGTTCATGGCCGTTAAGCGCGCCAACAAGTTGCGACTGGCGGCTTTGATCAAGCGCACCACTGGTTATGAGGTCAGCCCGGACAGCCTGTTTGATGTGCAGGTCAAGCGGATTCACGAATATAAACGCCAATTGCTCAACTTGCTGCATGTGGTGTGGCGCTATCAGGCCATCCTGGCGGACCCCGGCGTGAGTTGGGTACCCCGCACTGTGATATTTTCCGGCAAGGCCGCCTCCAGCTACCACTCGGCCAAATCCATCATCCGGCTGATCCATGACATTGGTACCGTGATTAACAATGACCCCCGGGTGGGCGACAAGCTCAAGCTGGTGTTTATTCCCAACTACGGGGTATCAGTGGCCGAAGTGATCATGCCTGGTGCCGATCTGTCCGAGCAGATTTCCACGGCCGGCACCGAAGCCTCAGGCACCGGCAACATGAAGCTGGCTCTTAATGGCGCACTGACCATTGGTACCGATGATGGTGCCAACATTGAAATCCGGCAAAACGTTGGTGATGACAACATCTTTATCTTTGGCCTGAAAACGCCAGAGGTTCGCGCCTTGCGGCAAAGTGGCTATCAGCCCATGCGTTATTGTGAAAGCCTGCCACAACTGCGCCAAGTGCTCGATGCCATCTCCGGTGGGCACTTTTCGAGGGATGAACCAAACCGTTACCGCGGTCTGATCGATTCGCTGGCCTGGGGCGGTGACCATTACATGCTGCTGGCTGACTTTGAGTCCTACATTGAAACCCAGGCCAAAGTCGATGTCCTTTACTCTCAGCCGACACGGTGGTGCGAGCGCGCCATCTCCAACGTGGCAGGCATGGGCGCGTTTTCTTCGGACCGCACCATTGGTGAGTACGCCAGCAAAATATGGCATGTTGCACCTCTGGATCCTGCACCATAGGCCTCAACCGCCCTACCTCTGAGCTTTTTTACCCTAACCCTCGATTGATTTGCCATGTTACACACCCGGGACATTAAGATGATCTGCAATGCTAGCCATGGCGATCCGTTTGCAGCGCTGGGGCCGCATAAAAGCTCACCGGGACATCGCTCGATCCGCTGCTTTTTCCCCTGCGCTTCACGCGTTGCAGTCGTCGCTGCGGACGGGTCAGTTTTGGGTGAGCTGGAACGACGTCACGACGATGGTTTTTATGAGGCTGCGATCCAAATGAATCGGGATGCGCCGTACCGATTGCGCGTCCTGTGGAACAGTGGGCATGAAGACACCCTCGAGGACCCCTACCGGTTTGACTTGGTGCTGGCCGAACTGGATGTCTGGCTTCTCGGAGAAGGCACACACTTGCGACCATTCGAGGTACTGGGGGCACAACCCTGCACCATGCAGGATGTGGCAGGCACCCGCTTTGCCGTATGGGCACCCAACGCTTCGCGGGTGAGCGTGGTCGGCGACTTTAATTTGTGGGACGGTCGGCGTCACCCCATGCGCCTGCGCCGCGAATGCGGTGTTTGGGAACTCTTTTTGCCTGGTGTCGAAAAGGGCACCCGCTACAAGTACGAAATTCGCAGCCAAAACGGTGCTGTTTCAGCGCAGCGCGCCGACCCGTATGCCCTGCAATCCGAATTGCGCCCAGCTACCGCCAGCGTTGTAGGTGAGCTCCCGCCCATGCACACAGCATCACTGGCGCGCCAAAGGGCCAACGCCCTGGACGCACCGGTCAGCATTTACGAGGTGCATTTGGGGTCCTGGCGGCGCATCACCGAAGACGGCAACCGCTGGCTGAACTGGGATGAACTGGCTGACACACTGGTTCCGTATGCACGGGACATGGGATTTACCCACCTGGAGTTAATGCCCGTCAGCGAACATCCATTCGACGGCTCCTGGGGTTACCAACCGATTGGCATTTACGCACCCACATCACGTTTCGGAGACCCGGCCGGATTTGGACGATTGGTGGAGCGTTGCCATGCCGAAGGCATCGGCTTGATACTGGATTGGGTGCCCGCTCATTTCCCAACAGATGCCCACGGCTTGGCCAACTTTGACGGCACACAGCTGTATGAGTACGCAGACCCCAAGGAAGGATTTCACAATGACTGGAACACCCTGATCTACAACCTCGGACGTACCGAGGTGCGTAACTTTCTGGTGGGTAACGCACTTTACTGGCTGGAGCGCTTTGATGTTGATGGCTTGCGCGTGGATGCTGTGGCATCGATGCTTTACAAGGACTACAGTCGCAAGGCAGGTGAATGGATCCCGAATGCATTCGGTGGTCGCGAAAACCTGGATGCCATCGCATTCTTGAAACGCATGAATGAGGTCGTTGGCATCGAACGGGCGCAAGCCATTACCTTGGCGGAAGAGTCAACCGCCTATCCGGCAGTGTCACGCCCGACTTATGCCGGAGGACTGGGTTTTCACTACAAATGGAACATGGGCTGGATGCATGACACGCTGACCTACATGGCGCGGGACCCGATTCACCGTCAGCACCATCAAGGCGAACTCACCTTCAGCATGGTCTATGCTTACAACGAAAATTTTGTGTTGCCAATCTCTCATGACGAGGTGGTTCACGGCAAGGGTTCGTTGCTCAACAAAATGCCGGGAGACCGCTGGCAACAATTGGGCAATCTGCGGGTGTTTCTGGGCTACTTGTTTGGCCACCCCGGCAAGAAACTGCTCTTTATGGGTTGCGAGTTTGCGCAGGAGCGCGAGTGGAACCATGACCACAGCCTGGACTGGCATCTGCTTGAGCAACCAGCCCATGCCGGCATCCAGCGTCTGGTGCGAGACCTCAACCGGCTTTATCGGGCCACGCCGGCGCTTTACCAGCAGGACTTCGTTCCCGCAGGGTTTGAATGGATCGAGCACAACGACACGCAACGCTCGACGCTGAGTTTCATCAGGCGAGCGGCAGATGGCGTATCGTTCATGATAGTGATATGTAACTTCACGCCCAATGTCTGGAACGACTACCGGCTGGGTGTTCCGCAACCAGGCAACTACCAAGAAGTGCTGAATTCAGACTCAGACTGTTACGGGGGCAGCAACGTGAAGGCCATCAATGGCCATGTCACTGCCACAGAAGACATCCACTGGCATGGCAGACCCCAGTCCATTTTGTTGACATTGCCCCCCCTCGGCGCTGTTTTCATCGAATGGACGAGCTGACCGCAGCCACGCTTCAGATCGGCCAACCCTGGCCACTGGGGGCGCATTTTGATGGCCACGGGGTCAATTTTGGAGTTTTTTCTGCCAACGCCCAGGCCATGGACTTGTGTTTGTTTGATGCCAGCGGCACCCATGAACTGGCGCGGTTACGCCTGTTTGGCCGCAGCGGGGATATCTGGCATGGCTACCTGCCCGGTGCCCAACCAGGCTTGGTCTATGGCTTGCGTGCACACGGTCCGTGGCGACCCGACCGGGGCCACCGATTTGACTCTTCGAAGCTCTTGCTCGACCCGTACGCGCGGGACGTTGTGGGGGAGTTCATCTGGCGTGACGAACATTTTGCACCCGATCGGCAACACCCCCGCCACCTTGAGACCCACGACAACGCACGTCTGGCGCTGAAAGCCCGCGTCATCAACGACCACTTTGACTGGGGTGACGACCAGGCTCCCAGGACCCCCCTGGAATCTTCCATCATCTACGAATGCCATGTCAAAGGATTCAGCAAACGTAACCCACTGATTCCACCCGAGTTGCGCGGCACCTTGGCAGGCCTGGGACACAGTGCATCCACCAACTACCTGAAACTGTTGGGCATCACGGCTGTCAGCCTGTTGCCGGTGCACTACAGTCTCAGCGAAGAGCGGTTGGTAGGCATGGGCCTAAGCAACTACTGGGGCTATAACTCCATTGCATTTTTCTGCATCAACCCACGGCTTTCCAGTGGTCATGGTGGTGTCTCTGTGCGCACCGAATTTCGCAACATGGTGCGCGCATTACACGCAGCCGGACTGGAAGTCATCCTGGATGTGGTCTATAACCACACGGCGGAAGCAGATCAGTCCGGTCCCACCATCAGCTTTCGCGGACTGGACAACGCGAGCTACTACAGGTTGTCAACCAACGACCTGAGCCGCTATGAAAATTACAGCGGCTGTGGCAATACCCTGGATGTGCAGCAACCCCGGGTATTGCAACTGGTGATGGACAGCCTGCGCTACTGGGTCAGTGACATGCACATTGACGGCTTTCGTTTCGATCTGGCCACGGTGCTGGGTCGCACCGATAGCGGCTTCAGCGCTCAGGCGGCTTTTTTCGCGGCCGTGGCACAAGACCCGGTACTTTGCCGCGTCAAGATGATTGCAGAACCGTGGGACATTGGGCCGGGCGGCTACCAGGTCGGAGAATTTCCACGCGGCTGGTCCGAATGGAATGACAAGTTCCGCGACAGTGTGCGCCGATTCTGGGTACAGAGCGCCGCCGCGCCAAAGTCTGCTTCAGAAGGGGGTACCCGCGGCGATTTTGCAATGCGGCTTTGTGGCTCATCCGACTTGTACCAGGCACGCAGACGATCACCTGCCGAGTCGCTCAATTACGTGATTTCACACGACGGATTTACGCTACGCGACCTGCTGAGCTACAACCAGCGTAATAACCTGGCCAACGGCGAGGACAACCGTGACGGCCAGGGCAATAGCCTGAATTTCAATTGTGGTGCCGAAGGCCCCAGCGAAATTCCCACCATCAACCGTATGCGATCCAGGCTACAGCGGTCTCTGCTCACCACCCTGTTGTTGGCTCAAGGCACACCAATGCTGTGCGCGGGTGATGAAATGGGTCACACCCAGGATGGCAACAACAACCCCTACTGCCAGGACAACCCATTGACCTGGATCAACTGGGATGCTTTGGACGCAGACCTGCTGGCCTTTACGCAACACCTGATCTCGTTGCGGCACCAGCTGCGCCCCTTTGCCAACCAGTGGTACAGCGGTGCACCCGACGCTAGCGGCAACTACGACCTGTCGTGGTGGAACGCAGATGGCAGCGCACTCCAGGGCGATGCCTGGCACCAACCCCTGCAACGCGCGTTGGGCTGCCTGATTGGCAAACCCGGCCGATCCAAACTACCACTACTGTTGCTGATTAACAGCGGAGCCAGTCCGGAGACATTTGCCTTGCCCCGAGGTCAGTGGCAGGCACTTCTTGACACCAGTCATCCGCGTGGACTGGCGGTCTGGCGGGCCGCAGGAACCACACCGGTTCCGGTGGTTGCCCACAGCCTGCTGCTGCTACAACAAACCACAACACGCCTTTACCAAAAGAGCTAAACTGCCCGTCTTGCTCGGTTCAGCGCAGTTGAAACCAATCAGTTCGTCGCCACGGCGACCCTTTCGCTTTGGACTGTGAGGGCTGCGAGTTGTTGGGTCGCCTCGGGGTCGATCCAGTCCCAGCTAAAGCGCCAAGTCCAACAGTCTGTCATGGTGCCCGGGGTGTTCATGCGGTGCGTTCCATCCAGTCCCAGCACATCCTGCAACTGACACAGTGATATACACGCCACAGACATGGCACCGGCACGCAGCATGGCCCAATGCACGTCACTCCCATCCGTGTGGAGATAGTACTTGGCAAAATCCCGCTCCTGTGCGCTGCATGTAGCCCACCACCCGTGCACCGTATCGTTGTCATGCGTGCCGGTGTAAACGACCGTATTAGTCTCATAGTTTGGTGGCAAAAACACATGACTTTCGTCACCGGAAAAGGCGAACTGAAGCACCTTCATGCCCGGAAAACCAATGCGCTCACGCAATGCCGTGACCTCCGGAGTGATGATGCCAAGATCTTCGGCAATGATGGGCAAACCACCCAGAGCCTGCGTCAGCGCTGCAAAAATGCTATCCCCGGGCCCGGGCTGCCATCGACCTCGCGCCGCGGTAGGCTCGTCGGCAGGAATTTCCCAGTAGTCGGCGAAACCCCGAAAATGGTCAATTCTGACAATGTCAGCGAGTGTTAACTGTCGTCGCACCCGCTCAATCCACCAACGATAACCATCCCGCTTCATGGCAGCCCAGTCGTAAAGCGGGTTTCCCCAGCGCTGGCCCGTATCGGAGAAGAAATCAGGGGGCACGCCGGCCACAACGGTAGGTTGCCCCGCCTGATCGAGTACATACAAGTCCGGTCGAGCCCAGCAGTCTGCACTGTGATGCGCCACAAAAATGGGAAGATCACCCACCAGCAACACCTGCTTTTGATGCGCATAATTCTTGATCGCTTGCCACTGCACATCGAACTGCCACTGGACGAAGCACCAAAAATCGATCTCTGAAGCATGTTCCAGACGCGCCTTGACCATTGCCACTGGATCGCGATGCGCCAACTCTGGGGGCCAATCTGGCCACAGTGCCGGCGAGTACCGGTTGTCCAAGGCCATGAACAGCGTGTAGTCATCCAGCCAAGCCTGTTGCGATTGCGCCCAAGCATAAAAGGCCTGCTGTTCGGTGGCCTGGCTGTGCTTGACAAACCCTGCGAACACTTCACGCAGTCGCTGCATGCGCCAAGGCACCACGTCCTGATAGCTGACATGCAGCGCATCAAATTCACCCTGCAAATGACCGGCATCGATCCAGCCACGCTCAACCATCGGTTCGAATGCGATCAAATACGGATTGCCTGCAAACGCCGAACTGCCCATATAGGGCGAGTGACCCGGCCCCACCGGCCCCAGCGGCAAAGTTTGCCAAAGTGTTTGTCTGGCCGAGTGCAGCCAGTCCACAAAACGAAACGCATTGGGGCCAAAATCACCAGAACCATGCGGACCAGGTAAAGACGTGGGGTGCAACACGACCCCGGCACGACGCTGCTTTAGCGGTGAATCGACCATACTTGAAGGACTCCAGAATCAGATTGATGAATGTACGACAGATCAGCAGGGCTGGTCCAAAATGCCACAGATCACAGGCATAGCCTGCGGTACAGCGCCACATACTGTGCAGCTGCAGTATCCCATCCCAGTGACTGGCCCATCGCTCGCGTGCATACAGCGCGCCACTCAGCTTTACGTGCGTAGAGGGCAAACGCCCGTCGGACGGCGCGCGCCATGGATTGAGAGTCAAAGTCATAAAAGACAAAACCGTTGGCCGTTTCGTTGGCCATGTCCTCAAGAGAACAGTCCACCACCGTGTCTGCCAGACCACCCACATGGTGTACCAACGGCAGACTGCCATATTTCAGGCCATACATCTGAGTCAATCCGCAGGGCTCAAATCGTGAAGGCACCAGGGTCACATCGGTTCCTGCAAATATCTTGTGCGCGGAATTCTCGTCATAGCCGATATGCACGGAAATCGCGTGTGGATTGGCAGCGGCACGCTCCCGGAAAGCGGTCTCAAGATAGGCATCTCCCGCACCCAATAGCACCAACTGCCCGCCACGTGCCAGCAACTCATCCAGAACACTGAGCACCAGATGCAGGCCCTTCTGCTCGGTCAGGCGGCTGACAATACCGAACAAAGGAGCATCACTTTGCACCGCTAGCCCAAGTTCTTGCTGCAACTCGGCCTTGCAGCGTAATTTACCCGCTGGCTTGTGGGCATCAAAAGGCTGGGCAAGGGCAGGGTCTCGCGCCGGACTCCAGACCGCTTCATCAACCCCGTTCAGAATGCCGACCAGTTCTTTGGCACGCAAACGCAGCAGACCATCCATTCCGTAGCCTTGTTCATGCGTCTGAATTTCACGGGCATAGCTTGAACTCACCGTGGTGATGTAGTCCGAAAAAAACAACCCTGCCTTCATGAACGACATCTGGCCATGAAATTCCATGCCCTCCACAGACAGTGCGCTTGACTGAAGGCCCAGCTCAAAGAAATGCCGCGGTGCAAAAAGCCCGTCGTATGCCAGGTTATGCACCGTGTAAACACTGGCAACATGCATACGTTGCGGCGGTGAAAAAGCCATGTAGGCAGATGTCAGCGCCGCATGCCAGTCATGGCTGTGCACCACTTGCGGTTGCCAATTCGAATCAAGCCCACTTGCCAGCCTCGATGCGACCCAACCCAGCAAAGCAAAACGACGATGGTTGTCGGAAAATGGTTGGTGCTGCTCGTCCTCGTAGGGCGATCCGGGCCGCTGGTACAAATAGGGCAAATCGATCACATAGGCCATTAAATTCAGACTGGCAAGGTGACCCACACACAATACAAAAGGTTCGTTCCAGGGGGTCACCAATTCGGCCAGCACGGTGCTGTTGTGCAAATCCGCCATGACCGGTGCAAAGCCAGGAAGCAACACACGGGTATCACAGCCCGCCGCGTTCAGGGCCGTCGGCAGGGCACCAGTAACGTCAGCCAGGCCCCCGGTCTTGAGAAGCGGAAAGATTTCAGCACTGACCTGCAAAACATCCATAAGCCACGACATCCATTTCTTAGTTCAGTTTTTCAATCATCTCACGCGTGATCAGCACCACGCCCCCTTCAGTGCGCTCAAAGCGCGCCGCATCCAGCACCGGATCCTCCCCCACCACCAGACCTTCCGGAATATCACAACCCCGGTCAACCACCACCTTGGTCAGGCGGCAACTGCGGTGAATGGTCACTTTAGGCAACAACACCGTTTGTACCACCCGGCAGAACGAATGTACTCGAATCTCGGAGAACAGTACCGAATGCGCCACATAAGAACCCGACACAATGCAGCCGCCCGAAATCAGCGTGTTGACTGCCACCCCGTTCTGGCCCAAGGTATCGGGCACAAACTTGGCCGGCGGCAATTGACGCTGGTAAGTCCAGATCGGCCATTCGGTGTCGTAAATGTCAAGCTCTGGCAGTGTCGATGCCAGATCAAGATTGGCTGACCAAAACGCATCAATGGTGCCAACATCACGCCAATAGGGTTCTGCGTCCTGCTCCCTGGAGACACATGACAAGCCAAACGGGTGAGCCAGCGCACGGCCGTCCGCCACGGCCTTGGGAATCACATTTTTACCGAAATCATGCTCGGAATCCGGATTGGCCAGGTCATCTTCCAGTAATTGATAGAGGTAGTCGGCATTGAACACATAAATGCCCATGCTCGCCAAAGAAACAGCCTCATTGCCGGGCATGGCCGGGGGATTCACAGGTTTTTCGACAAACGCAGTGATGTTACGTTCGGCATCAACCGCCATCACGCCGAAAGCACTGGCTTCAGCACGTGGCACCTCGATACAACCCACGGTACAACCGGCACCATGCACCGCATGGTCCTTCAGCATGATCGAGTAGTCCATTTTGTAAATGTGATCCCCAGCCAAAATAACGATGTACTCCGGGTTACTGGACTGAATAATGTCCATGTTCTGAAAAATCGCATCTGCGGTGCCTCGATACCAGTGCTCCTCCCCTGCGCGTTGCTGCGCTGGCAGTAAATCAACCATCTCGTTAAGTTCAGCACGCAGAAAACTCCACCCCCTCTGCAAGTGACTCATCAAGGAGTGCGACTTGTATTGGGTCACCACCGCCATGCGGCGTATGCCCGAGTTCAGACAATTGGACAGGGCAAAGTCGATGATTCGAAACTTCCCGCCAAAATAGACCGCCGGCTTGGCACGTCTGTCCGTCAATTGTTTAAGTCGGCTGCCTCGGCCACCCGCCAGCACCAACGCAACGGTGTGACGCACCAATTGGTGGGTTGTATGGGCCTTTTCGACAACATGCATGATGATCCCCAGGCATCGATTTCTGCGCTTCGGTTAAGGCTGATTCAAGGGTTTCATTCAGGTCGCCACGGTTGGGCCATTCATGCCGGTATGACGGGCAATACCCGCCACCTGGTCGGCCAGCGCAGCCAGGTCGCGTAACGCCTGCTGTACCGCAATATCCTGTTGTGTCGGGTTCGGTTCATAACGCTCCAGATACAGACGCAAAGTCGCACCTTCGGTCCCTGTGCCCGACAGGCGAAAGATCACCCGGGCAGCATCATCAAAAATCAACCGGACACCCTGCGCTTTGGAGATCGATCCATCGACAGGATCGTCGTAAGCAAAATCATCAGCCAGGGTGACGGTACGTGTGCCAAATTTCTGCCCTGGCAAACCGGGCAATACGGCGCGCAAGTCAACCATCAGCTGGTTAGCTGCCTCGACCGCAACCCCTTCATAATCGTGCCGGGTGTAATAGTTTCGGCCATACGTCTGCCAATGCTCTCGGACCAGCGATTCCACCGAGCGCCCGGTTGCCCCCAGTAAACTCATCCAGAAAAGGATCGCCCACAAGCCGTCCTTTTCACGCACATGGCTGGAGCCGGTGCCATAACTCTCCTCGCCGCACAGGGTGACCTTGCCGGCATCGAGCAAATTGCCAAAAAACTTCCAGCCGGTTGGCGTCTCAAAACACGCGATACCCAGTTTTTTGGCCACCCGGTCCACCGCCGCTGAGGTGGGCATGGACCGCGCCACCCCCAGCAGGCCATCCTTGTAACCAGGAACCAGGCGGGCATGCGCAGTCATCAGCGCCAGACTGTCAGATGGAGTCACGACAAAGTCACGCCCCACCACCATGTTACGGTCGGCATCACCATCCATCGCAGCGCCAAAATCAGGGGCATCGGTACGCGCCATATGGGCAATCAGGTCTTCGGCATTGACCGGGTTGGGGTCTGGGTGCAGACCACCAAAATCTTCCAGTGGCTGCGCGTTCACCACCGTGCCACGGGGTGCGCCAAGCTCCCCTTCAAGAATGGCCTGGGCATAGGGCCCCCCCACAGCACACATGGCATCAACACGCATGGTGAAACCTCGCGCAAACATGCCGCGCAGCAGGTCGAAGTCAAACAGTTCCCGCATCAAGGCGGCGTAGTCTGCCACCGGGTCAATCACCTCAACCTGCATCTGCTCCACCCATTGCAGGCCCAGTGTATCGATCACAATATCTGGCGCATCACTGATGCGAAGCTCTCGCACGATCTGGGTACGGGCATAGACGGCCTCGGTCAGCGTCTCAGTGGCCGGGCCCCCATTGCTAGCGTTGTACTTGATGCCAAAGTCACCCTCTGGTCCACCCGGGTTATGACTGGCTGACAACACAATACCGCCAAAAACCTGATGTTTGCGAATCACCGCACTGACCGCCGGCGTGGACAGAATACCGCCTTGACCCAGCAGCACCCGCTGCACCCCGTTGGCCGCCGCCAGTTTCAGGATGGTTTGTACTGCCGCCCGGTTGTGGTAACGCCCATCACCGCCCAGCACCAGCGTCTGCCCCTTGAGACCCTGACCATCCTGGCCGGTCGCGTTGAGTACATCGAACAGCGACTGAACAAAATTCTCAAGGTAACCCGGTTGCACAAACACCGTAACCTTTTTTCTTAAACCTGAAGTGCCTGGGCGCTGCCCAGCAATTGGTGTTGTAGGTATCGTTTGAATGGTCATGATGGGGTGCCTCTGGAATGCTGTGATGAGTTTGAATTTAGCACCAATTGCGCTTCCGAAACCGGCAAGGCTTGCCGATTAAAATGCTCAATGTTGATGTAGCTCAATAAAACGCAAGTGCCTGGCACTCGTTCACCGCCAATCGGCAGCGCTGCACACCCTTCACCCACGACCAAAGAATCCCCTGTGACCTACGCTTTCGAAACTCGCCGCCGCCGCACCTTTGCCATCATCTCGCACCCCGATGCCGGCAAAACCACGCTCACTGAAAAACTGCTGCTGTTTTCGGGCGCGATTCAGATCGCCGGCAGTGTCAAGGCGCGCAAGGCCACCCGTCACGCCACCAGCGACTGGATGGAGATCGAAAAGCAGCGCGGCATCTCGGTAGCCAGTTCGGTGATGCAGATGGTGTACCGCGACCACGTCATCAACCTGCTCGACACCCCCGGCCACAAGGACTTTTCCGAGGACACTTACCGCGTATTGACGGCTGTCGATTCGGCATTGATGGTGATTGACGCAGCCAACGGGGTTGAGTCGCAAACCCGCCGCCTGATCGAAGTTTGCCGCCAGCGTGACACCCCCATCATCACGTTTGTGAACAAGATGGATCGTGAGGTGCGCGATCCGCTCGACATCCTCGACGAGGTGGAACGCGAACTCGGCATGCCTTGCGTGCCCATGACCTGGCCGGTCGGCCAGGGCAAAACCTTTGG
>JAIFMA010000251.1 GCA_020048795.1 Rhodoferax sp. | reverse complement strand
TGAGTGTGCCCAATGTGGGCGACTTCGCAACCCTGCCGCAGGAATCCGATGGCCGCGTGCTGGTACACAGCGCCAACGGGATCGAACTGGTTTCCAACGTCTGTCGGCATCGCCAGGCCATCATGCTCAAGGGGCGTGGCACGCTCGACCAGACCAGCGGCAACATCGTCTGCCCGGTGCATCGCTGGACTTACGGTGCCCAGGGCGGGCAAGCCGCGGGCCGGTTGCTGGGTGCGCCCCACTTTGCCCAAGACCCCTGCCTGAGCCTTAAAAACTATCCATTACAGCCATGGAACGGGTTGCTGTTTGAAGTCGGCGGCCGCAACCCAAACGCCGATCTGGCCGGTATGGGTGAACGCGCAGCGCTTGATTTTTCAGGCTTCGTGCTTGACAAGGTTGAATTGCACGAATGCAACTACAACTGGAAAACCTTTATTGAGGTCTATCTGGAGGACTACCACGTTGGCCCTTTCCACCCGGGCCTAGGTTCTTTTGTGACCTGCGACGACCTGCGCTGGGAGTTTGGCGAGCATTATTCGGTGCAAACTGTGGGGGTTTCCAGCGCCTTTGGCCAACCCGGCACAGCGGTTTACCAACGCTGGCACGATGCCCTGCTGAAATACCGCAACGGTCAGCGACCCGAACGCGGTGCCATCTGGCTCACCTATTACCCGCACATCATGGTCGAGTGGTACCCGCATGTGCTAACGGTTTCAACGCTGCACCCGAGGGGTGTCAACAAAACCCTGAACATGGTGGCGTTTTACTACCCCGGAAGAAATCCATGCCTTTGAGCCTGAGTTTGTCCAAGCCCAGCAGGCGGCCTACCTGGAAACCTGCATCGAAGATGACCAGATTGGCGAGCGCATGGACGCTGGGCGCAAGGCGCTGCTGGACCGCGGCGACAATGAGGTCGGCCCGTATCAGAGCCCGATGGAAGACGGCATGCAGCACTTTCACGCCTGGTACCAGGGCCAGATGGCTGATTCAGATCAATATGATTTTGATAGCTGTCAGCGCAATAAGCAGTAGGGCTATAGCCCCATTTCTTCTATAAATAGACAGCATGCAAGCACTCTGGATGGTATTGGCGGCGTTTTTGTTTGCCACCATGGCGGTGGGCATCAAGATTGCCTCAGGCAGCTTTAGCCTGCCGGAACTGGTGTTTTACCGTGGTCTGGTCAGCATGGTCTTCATGGCCGCTGTCATGCGGGCGCGTGGCATACCGATGGCCACGTCAGTACCGATGATGCACGCCTGGCGCACCGCCATTGGCGTGTTTGCACTCAGCGCCTGGTTTTATGCCATTGCCCACCTGCCACTGGCCACCGCCATGACACTCAACTACATGAGTGGTGTCTGGGTGGCAGCGTTTGTGGTGGGTGGTGCCCTGCTGTATGGCAAATCAACCCGCCAGGGGCCACTGATGGCCACCGTGCTGGCTGGTTTTGCCGGCGTGGTGATGATGCTGCGCCCGACACTGGACCAAAACCAGTTGTTTGCCGGGTTGATCGGCCTGCTGTCTGGCCTGGGGGCGTCGATGGCTTACCTGCAAGTCACTGCCTTGGGCAAAGTGGGCGAACCTGAAGGCCGCACGGTGTTTTACTTTTCGGTCGGTACCGCACTGACGGGCCTGGTGTGGGTGCTGTTTTCAGGCTTCACCCCCTGGGCCACGGTGAGCTGGCAGGCTGCCGCCTGGCTGGTGCCCATTGGCGTGCTGGCCTCGCTGGGCCAATGGTGCATGACGCGTGCCTTCAGCCGGGGTGCCACCCTGCTGGTGGCCAACCTGCAATACGCCGGGATTGTGTTTGCGGCGTTGTACAGCCTGCTGCTGTTTGGCGAGCATATCGAGCCGATTGGCTGGGCCGGCATGGTCGTCATCGTGGGCAGCGGCGTGGCCGCCACCGTGCTACGCACCCGGGCCCTGCCCGACACACCGGCCGAAGACCATTAAATTCATCACCTGAGGAAACACCGATGTACACCACCCTGATTTCAGTGGCACAACTGCAAGACCTGGCCACGAGCCAGCAGCCACTGATGATTTTTGACTGCAGTTTTGAGCTGATGCAGCCCGCTGCAGGAGACGCACAGTTTGAAGAATGTCACATCGCCGGTGCCGTGCGGGCCAACCTGGACCGCCACCTCAGCGCCGCCAAAGGTGCCGCCGATGCCGCCAGCGGTGGTCGCCACCCGCTGCCTTCGCGCGAGAAATTCGCCCAATGGCTTGGCAGCGTGGGCTTGACACCCGGCATGCAGGCGGTGGTCTATGACCGCCAGGGCATCAACTATTGTGGTCGCCTGTGGTGGATGCTCAAATGGGTGGGGCATGAGGCGGTGGCCGTGCTCGATGGCGGGCTTGCAGCCTGGATTGCCGCCGGTGCGGCCACAGAATCCGGCAACAGCACCACTTTTACAGCATCAAATTACCCTCTGGTGCCCGCCGTTACTGCGCTGACAGCTACAGAAACAGTAGTCAATCAATTGGCGCGACCGATCCAGACCGTGATCGATGCCCGCGCCACGCCGCGTTTTCGTGGCGAGGTCGAGCCGCTCGACCCGGTGGCCGGGCACATTCCGGGTGCTCTGAACCGGCCGTTCGCACAAAACTTGGACACCCAAGGTTTTTTCAAGCCAGCCCAAGTGCTGCGGGCCGAGTTTGAGGCCCTGCTGGCCGGCCGAGACCCCGCCAGCGTGGTGCACCACTGCGGCAGCGGTGTCAGTGCTGTCCCCAACCTGATTGCCATGGAGGTCGCCGGATTGGGCCGAACCAGCCTCTACGCCGGCAGCTGGAGCGAATGGTGCAGCGACCCGGCGCGGCCGGTGGCGCAGGGTTGAGCCGATTTCGGTCGCACTGACAAACGCAATGTGCTGTTGCAAACCGCGTGTGTAGCCAGTCCCGCAAGGCGGAGCAACGCCCCCAGGCGCGTTGTCAGTGGCTCAATCGGGTGCGTAGCGCTGTCACCCATTTGGTGATCTTGATCGAAATACCCAGCAACGCACCCTGGCGGCCATGATCGACTTGGGCCAGGCTTTGGCGCTTGAAGATACAAATCACCGCTGACGAAATTGCCAGCCAGGTCGGCGCAACAGCCAACCGGTCGGCCCCCATCCTGACAGGGCTTGTGTTTACTGGGCGGACAACTTGGCGTCTTTGATCACCAGTGTGGTGTTGCCACTGGCTGTGGCACTGGAACCACTGGACTTTACCGTGACCGTGCACGAACCCGATCCTAGGTCACGAATGGTATTGGGCTGTATGCTCCCGGTCGAAGTTGAACTGCACTTGATCGAAATGTCATGCGCCTTGCTGTCCTTGTTATGCAGCTTTGCTGCAAAAGCCGGAGCGGCTGTCAACGCGACGATCAGCGGGACGAAAAGGTATTGAAATTTCATGGGTTCTCCGTTTGGCTTGAGGTTAATCAATGACGAGTATTACACAGGCGATCTTTGCGAACCACCATGGGAAAAGCGTGACTGTGTTCAGTTTCCAGTGCGTGCAAAGCCATCAAGATGTACATGGGAAACCCGGCCCGCTGCCCACCTCGTTTGTCGTGCTGCAAATCGTCCATCAACTCAATGAACTCTGGATGGCCCCAAAAGCGCCTTGCGGCAAACAAGTCAGTTGGTGACTGAGCGAATCGGCGATAGGCTGGACTCGCTGCCAGGTCTGCGGGGTAGGCCTGCGCGGTCCACCCTAAATGACCCTGCCGCCAGGCGCATTTTGGGCCAAGGCGGCAGTCATCAAGATGGCTTTTTACCTCGATTGGTGGTCGATCAAAGCTGCAATACTGGTCTTGAGGTGATTGAAATGCCTATTCGCATTTTTGCCGGTTTGGGCGGAGAACCGAAAATGCAGTCCGCTGCATGTAAGGGCTTGTCCACAAATAACATGCACATTCGGCTCGCCAGCTTTGGGCGCACTGCATCCCAAATCCGACGGCCAAATGCACAGCTTATTCATGGACAAGCCCTAATCTGCGCCGATGGCGATTTTTTGCGGGGCGATCATGTGCAATAGAAGCACGGATCAGAGAATGCCTTCCAGTGCGGTCGCGCAGACGCGGGCCTTGTAGGCGGGGTCGTCCTTTATCTTCTGCTCGATCCTGGGACCGATGTACTCGACAAGCGTCAGAAATTCCTGATGCGTCATGGGCGCAGCCGGTCTCTTTAACTCCGCTTCGGCGGCGGCGATGAAGTTCATCGCTTTCTCGCGCGTCTTTGCTTTCCATCCGCAATTGGATGCGGCGAGGACAATGGTTACCAGACCGGCTGCGATTTCTTCCTTCTCCTGCGCGGTGGCTTTGGCGCTGGCTGGCTCGGGGGCGGCGTTGCACAATGGGCTGGTACCCAGGAAGGCGGCGCACAGAATGGCCGAGAGAAGAGTTTTCATAGTCGTGTCTTCACGGGAGGAAAGAATACATTTGAATACTTCGGCACCAAATCGGTCTATCGCTCTGATGGCAATGAAGTCCAAAGGTCATTCCAGAAGTATGGCGACACCGGATGCAACTGTCAATCGCTGATTTTGAGGGCGAGGGGATGCCGGGATCCAAAGTACAGAATGGGGGTTCCAAGCCCAGACCCTCGAGATTTCCCGATGGGTAATTTTTTGGGTTGACGGGAAGTCAAACCATGTCGGATTGCATCTCGATGCGGAAACCTCACTTTAGTGCCAGCGCGAGCGCCACTTTTTACTACGTCAAATTACCCTCTGGCACCCGCAGTTACTGCGCTGAAAGCTACAGAAAAAATAGCGTGATCCTGACCCTGATCGATGCCCGCGCCACGCCGCGTTTTCGTGGCGAGGTCGAGCCGCTCGACCCGGTGGCCGGGCACATTCCTGGTGCCTTGAACCAGCCGTTCGCACAAAACCTGGATGCCCAAGGTTTTTTCAAGCCAGCCCAAGTGCTGCGGGCCGAGTTTGAGGCCCTGCTGGCCGGCCGGGACCCCGCCAGCGTGGTGCACCACTGCGGCCCAAATTACCTGGATTGATCTGCCAAATCGTCCTCCGGCCATTATGTACACTTGGCTACCAGCTATCGAATGCAATGCTGTCATTCAATGACTGTTCATCACCATCGCTCTCCTGACCCACTGCAACTGAAGCGCTCGCCCTGAATCATCGCCGTCTTCGTCAATGCTCGATCAAATCAACTGGACACTGGCCACATGTGCGCGAATTTTTCGCCCGGTGATCCGGCTGTCACTGGCAATGGGCTTGAAACATCCGCACATTGAGTGCCTGATCCGTGAGTTGTTGATTGATGAAGCCCATCGGCTACTGTCTGGTAGGGGCGTGGCAAAACCGAACATCAGCCAGCTGGCAACGACAACCGGGTTAAACCGCAAGGATGTCACCCAGCGGGTTCGCATGATCGATGCTGGCCCGGCCAGGACCGACTTGTCACCAGCCGTCAAAGTATTCACCACCTGGCTCCAACTGGCTACCGACAACCCGGTGTACAAGCGTCTGCCAATCTGCGATTGCACCGGCAGTCCTTCGTTTGAAGCCCTGGCTCGACAGGCCAGTCGAGGCAATGTTCACCATCGTGCGGTACTGGACGACTTGATCCGTCTGGGCATGGTTGAAGAGCACGAGTTTGAGGTGGTACTTGTATCCGACAGGTTTGTCCCGGTGCAGGACCTGCGGTCCATGCTGGCTTTTTTGGGTGACAACACACGTGATCACCTTGAAGCAGCGGTGTCCAACACCTTGGGGGATAAACCTCGTATGCTTGAGCGTGCCGTGTTTGCAGATGGTTTGACCGCCGAGGAATGTGAGCGCATTCATCGGCTTGCCAGAAACCGTTGGGATGCCATGCATCACGAGTTGGCCCGAGAAATGACTGAAGGCATTGACCACAGTGCAGGTGCAGGTGACCAGCGCCTGAAAATTGGTATTTATACCTATAGTGAATCGACTATGAACAAATATATGGCCGCGATGGGCATCGCGCTTTCGTTGGTATTGGTTTCCTGCGGCGGTGGCGGCGAAAGCTTAAGCCCGGTCAAAGAGGCTTCAACCGTGGCAAGCGTCGGCTCCGGCGGAAATGCTGCAACGACCGGCACAGCATCGTCCACCGGCGGTGCCGTGACGGGCACCATCACGCAGGCAGGCACAGACAGTCCAGGCACCACCGCTACGTCAACAACGACCAGCGGCAGTGTTAACGCGGGCAGTACGACCACAAGGTCGACTTCAGAATCTTCCACAGGTAGTGCCACCACGGGCTCCACGACCGGAACTTCCAGCGGCACGACCCCGGGTTCGACCTCCGGGGCGGCCACAGGCACCACCACCGACACCACGCCTGGAAATACCAGCGGCACCGCCACTGGCTCGACTTCAGGCTCCAGCACTGGCAGTTCTGGTACAGGCACTACGTCAGGCAC
>JAIFMA010000184.1 GCA_020048795.1 Rhodoferax sp. | reverse complement strand
TCGCGCATTCCGAGCAGGTCAGCGCCGACAGCAGCACCGAAGGTTTGCCGATATCGTGGTAGTTGGCGCTGCGCACAATCAGCGCCGGGTGCAGCTTGTGGCCAATCAGGTGGCGCGGGCACAGTTCGGTGCCGCTTTGGATGAGGCAGTTCGGCAAATGCTACTGCAGCTATGGGTCTTTATGCACATCTCTGCATAAAGACCCAAAGCGGGTGCAGCAATCTTCGATTTGCCTCATCCAAAACGGCCGTTCAAGCCTGAGTTTCTGGGTCAGCTTTCTGGTGACCAGATCGTGAAACCAGGCACTGCCGTCGCGGCCCCGCTTAGCTCGGCGGGAATCATTGGTGCATCATGGATACTTCATGTTCATGCAAACGACCCGTGGTCAACTGATCCGATCCCTGTTCGAGGAATACATCGAAATGTACGCCTCGCGTAATGATTTGCTCACCACGCGATTCAGCGAAAACTTCAGTGGCTATACCGGCGGGGGCGACTGCCTGGTCAATGACCGGGAAGCCTGGATCAACATCACCCGGCAAGACTTTGCGCAGGTACCCGGGCGTATCCAGATCGAGATGCTCGACCTCTTGCTGCAGGACCTGTCAGAAGACATTGTGGTGGCAACAGGGCTGTTCCACATTCGACTGCCCATGCCCGAAAAAGACATGACACGGGATTCGGCACGCCTGACCTTGATATTCCGGCTGGAGGGTGCGAGCTGGAAAATTGTTTACAGTGGGATTTCGATCCCCGATCAACTGGTGCAAGACGGCGAGGTCTACCCCATCAAGGGACTGCTGGAACAAAACCAGGAACTGCAGCGTTTGCTAGAAGAGCGCACCCGCGAGCTGGACGCAGCCAAGCAAAAACTGAAGACGTTGATGCCCTTGCATGATCAGGTCCGCAGATGCCTGGAGACGCGGCTGCATGAAGACAGCGACATGGTGACCATTGCCCAGGCTCTGAACCTTTCTACACGCACGCTGGTCAGACGGCTCCAGGCAGAAGGCACAAGCTTTCTTCAAATCAAGGATCAGTTGCGCCGAGACATCACGCTGCGCCTGCTCCTGGAGAGTCAACAACCCGTTGAAGACATCGCCGCGCAAGTTGGCTTTGAAAGCCTGACTGCCTTTCATCGCACCTTCAAAGCCTGGACAGGCACCACACCGCTGGCCTACCGGCGCAAGGGTGAGCGGCGAACGGGTGACCGACGCCACCCGTAGCGCAAAAGCTTGCGATATATCAACATCTGTCTGGCCTGGCGCAAACCGCTAATTGATTGGCTTGATCAGATAACAAAGCTGTAATACAGCCGCCTAGACTTCCGGTATTTCTACACAAGGCGTACCATGAAGAACCAAGATTCAAAAAATGTTCCCGATTTCAGAATGCGGGGGGACGTAGGTCGACGGGATTTTTTGCGATACAGCTTGGGCTCCTTTGCCATGGTGTCCACGGGAGCGATGTCTTTCGGTTGCGGCGGTAGCGACAGCGTCGCGCCCGAACCCGTCAAACCCTATTTGATTGACAGCAATGTGACGACGACGTCCGAACGCATGGTCTCATTCCGGTACGACCTGCAAGGCCTGGCCGCCAACGAGATCGACAAGGTCAGCAAATACGACGACTTTGGTTATGGCGACTGGCAATATGTCGATGTCGGCCTGCCGGTGGTGCCCAGAACAGACCTTATCGGCAGCACCTATGTGGCCCCCAAGCGCGGTAAGAAACTGGTGAACTTTTTCACTTTCTCTGACATCCACATCACCGACAAGGAAGCCCCCAACCAGCTCATGCTGCTGCAGGAGTTTGAGCGCTATGCCATCAACAACACCTCGATCTACTCGCCGGTGATGATGTACAGCACCCATGTGCTTGATGCCGCCATGCAGACCATGAACGCCCTGCACAAAAAAACCCCGTTTGACTTTGCCCTCTCGCTGGGTGACACCTGCAACAGCACTTCGTACAACGAACTGCGCTGGTACATGGACGTGATTGACGGCAAGGTCATCCGACCCAGTTCTGGAGCCCATCTGGGTGAGGACAGCATTGACTACCAGAAGCCTTACCAGGCGGTCGGGCTGGACAAATCCATCCCCTGGTACCAGACCATGGGCAACCACGACCATTTCATGATCGGCTCGTTCCCGGTGGATGCCAACCCGAGCCTGGGCTTTCGCGCGTCTTATGTTGCCGACACCGTCTGGGCGGTGGCCGACACATTGGTGCCCAATTTGAAGACCTTCCCCATTCTGTTCAACATGGAAGACTTCAAAGCGACACCCCAGTACTACATGGGCCTGATCGATGGCAGCACCCCTTATGGCAACGTTATCCACACCGGTTTGAGCACCAGCCCGGCATTTGCCAAAGGCGCGCCCAAGGTGGTGGCTGACCCGGACCGGCGTTCACTCTTGCGCACCGAATGGGTTCAGGAGTTTTTCAAGACCAGCACTGGCCCGGTTGGGCACGGGTTCAACCTGGTGGACAAGACAGCGCCAGCGGGCTTTGCCTGCTACAGCTTTTTGCCCAAGTCTGATGTGCCCCTGAAAATGGTCACGGTTACCTGGATGCCGCCCGCTGGACCTGGCTCAAGGCCGAGCTGGCCGCCGGCCAGGCCGCCAACCAGCTCATGGTGATTGCTGCCCATATTCCCCTTGGTGTGGCTGCTATCGGAACCGAGATGGAATGGTGGCTGGGTGACATGGAAATGGCCAACGCCGCCAAAACCAACCCGCAATGGTGGCTGACCGAGCCCAGCACGCCAACCGCTTTTAGGAATGCCACCACGCTCACGGAACTGGTGCAAACGCTGCAAGCCACCCCCAACCTGATCATGTGGCTGGCCGGCCACCGCCACTTCAACACCGTCAAGGCCTTCAAGTCGATGGATGCGGCGCAGCCTGAGCGCGGCTTTTGGCAGGTGGAAACCTCGTCGCTGCGCGACTTTCCGCAGCAACTGCGAACCTTTGAGATTTACCTCAACAGCGACTACACGGTGTCGGTGGTCACCACCAATGTGGATACGGCCGTGGCCGCAGGCACACCGGCGGCCACGTCACGCAAGTATGCGATAGCGGTGCAACAGATGGTGAAAAACGACTTGCTGCAGGCTGCGCCCAACGCTGCCACGCTGTCGGGTGTGCCTATGCCCACCATCGACCCAACCCAGCCGCAAGCGGGTGACGCGGGCACCACAGTCGGGCTGGTCAACGACCCGACGATCCAATTCACCGATTTGAAGGACAAAGGAGTGCCTTACACCGCGTCTTACAACGCCGAGTTGTTCAAACCCTTGAGCCCGACGATGGTGGCTGTGTTCAAGGCCAAGTTTCCAAGCTAAAACCTGTCAGAAAACTTGTACAGACATCCTTCATGTCCGTTGAACCATGCCTATCCGGTTTGTACAGGTTGAAACCCCACAAACGGCAAAGGCATTGCAAACGAGATTTCTTTGTGACCTTCTTGAGATTTCATGCACTCATTTTTAGCGATTTGGCAAAAGGGAGCGACTTTGAGCGGGCCGTGGGAGTTCAATGAGTGCTATTCCTGAAACACCTGTGTCAACCGGATAGGCATGCGACCAACGATCAAAACAGGCAATTGAAATTGGAATATCGATCCCACAGGCCGACTATGACGGAATCCACGGTAAGTCAATCGACTTGCACGGATTCCATCCTCATGGCCGACGCACTGTCGGCATTAAATGGCGATTTGCAGTTGCTCGCCAAAGTCTTCCAAATGGTTCTCAACCAGACAGACGTTGATCTACAAGCAATTCGGGTTGACATAGCTGCCAAGAACACCGCTGCGCTGTGCGAGTCTTCCCACAGGCTAAAGGGAAGTCTTGGTGCCATTGCGGCCATGCCCGCATATCAAGCCTGCACGTTGCTCAATAAGGCAGCCCGCAGTGGTGCCGTTGAGACATACGCAATTCGCTTGCTGCAGTTGGAGCATGAACTCAATCGACTGTGCCCCGACTTGCGAGCGTGGCTCGCTGACAATAGAGACATCTTCACTGAATGCCCATGAATATGAAAAAAGTCAACTACACCAAGAACCGCAGGATATTGATCGTTGACGATGTAGAGGTGCACCTCGTCATGATGAACAGCTTTCTTAGCAAGGTCAATCCGTTCATGGCGATCGAACAGGCATCCACTGTGGCTGATGCTATCTCCAAGCTGAGCGACGGGCATTTTGACGCGGTCATTTCCGACTGGAACCTGCCTGTACACGGTGGCGACACGCTAGTGAAATGGATGCGCGCCCGCCCCAACTTTAACCGGGTGCCGTTCATCATGGTGTCAAGCAACACCGACAACGAAGACATCATTCACGCTTTCATGGCTCTGGGCGTGGATGCCTATGTCACCAAACCGTTTAAGGCCCAGGATTTGTACGAGAAACTGGTGACCGCTTATGACAAACGTAGGATGCCTGCCCACGTGCTAGAGCCAAGTTGCAAGAGCAGACAAGGCCGACACGCAGTGGAAACGCTGCGCAAACGAAAGTTTGAATAACCGGGGTTCGCCCCTTGCGCCTATCCCCTATCCACCAGCCTGATGCGGGCATTGAGGGAAAAATGCAGATTTGCACGGCCACCAGCTCCAGCAGACCCATTGCCGAAGCAGCCACCTACGTTATGCCTGCTCCAAGCCGGTCGTAGGCCTCTGTGGTTTGACGGTCCGCTGTCGCGCCGAGTTCTTAAAAGGCAAGAACCTCCTCCAATAGACTAATGGACTGATTGGGATTTCTCCAGCCTAGTCACTACATCATCGACTGTAGGCATCAAGCGGATTTCATCTGCCAGGCACTGTGCGGCGGTGGCATAGGCTCGGGTAGTCAGCAAGCAAAGTGCCGACGACTCAATGGCGTCGGGTGTGCATCGATCATGACCAATAACCAGGCCTGCTCCGACATTGGCCACCGCGCGCGCATTTCTAAAGTGATCAGCGGCTTGTGGAAGTATCAATTGCGGTACGCCGTAGGCCGCGGCCCCCAACACGGTTCCAGCACCGCCATGTGACACGACGGCACTGCAATGTTTGAGTAACGCAGCCTGATTGAGATAGCGCTCCACATGGACATTCTCTGGAAGGCTTGAAAAGTCATCCATATTGCCACTGCCACCGACAGTCGCGACCACCACGGCATCCAATCGGGCGAGCCCAATCGCGGCAGTTCTAAGCGCCTCCAGTTGATTGAAGACTGTTCCGAAGGTGAGGTATATCTTTGGTTGTCGAGAACAGATCATTGCATGCAGCAGTTTGCTCGGCAAGTCAGGTTCGCACATCGACTGAAAGGCGCAAGGGCTGAGAAGCTGCGAGGAGTCTGGCATAAATTCTTGAACTGTCTGCAAGCTCGGTGGCGCAATGTCGATGTACAAATCGCGATAGAGACCCGCGTCTTGTGGCGGCTCAATGCCCGCCATCTGCCAATGCGGGGCGAATTCCCTCATCGCTGCATTGAGATGTGATTGAGGCGGCTTAAGTCCATACCCATGGGTCACATACTTGACGTCATGGCGCTGGCACACGAGTGGCATGGCCAAGGCGGCAGGTTCGAGAACTACAAGGTCAGGAGCATAAAGATCAAGCGCGGCTTCAAGGTCGGCAATCATGGCTGGTGCGACAACGCCGCCAAACAGTCTTGGAAATGTATGCCCCGCATGTTCTTCGCCGTGCAACGATGCGGCTTCAGGACAACGTTGGTGGTAAATGCGTCTGGCATCGTCCATCGCCAAGCCGGCAGGAAATAGTTCGAAGCCAGTTTGCGCGAGTTCTAGTAGGGCATCCGGCGAGGTGGCCCATGCCACGCCGTGTCCCCGCAGTTGAAAGGCCAAGGCCAATGGCACCATCGGCCTAAGGTGCCCAGCGCCCCCGGTTGAGCAAAAGAGGACTCGCATTCTTCCTATTCGCGATCAAGACCGTATTCTGTGATCAGCCTCAGCCAGGTCGTTTGCTCATTGGAAACAGTAGCTGCAAGCTCTTGCGGGGAAGTCGATTCGATGAAGACCGCACGACGTTCAAAGTCCCCGCCGATTTCGGGTTTGGTCAAGATGCCCGTCAACTCGTTGGCCAGGCGGGACACGATTGCCTGTGGTGTTTTTGCCGGTACAAAGATTGATTGCCACGTCGGCACCGATATGCCAGGATAACCGGCCTCAGCCAGGGTTGGCACATCTGGCAATACGGCGCTACGCTTGGGTAAAAGGGTAGCCAAGACACGAATTCCGCCGGTCTTTATGTAGGGTTGAGCCAGTGTCACCGGACCAAACATAACATGGATGCGACCGGCCAGCAGATCTGGCATTGCCTGCGCACCACCTTTGTAGGGCACTCTGGTCATGCGCACACCCGTGGCCTTCATGAACTCGGCTGCAGCCATCAGTTCACTCATGGTGCTGGTCCCGTAGTTAAGCTTTTCAGGATTCGCGCGGGCATAAGTGATGAACTCGGCAACTGTCTTAGCTGGAACGTCTGGATGTACAGCAAGGCAAAAGCTCAATCGGCCCACTTTGCCGACTGGAGAAAGTTGCCCAAGCCAGTCGAATGAAGGAGGCTTAACTTGAAGCGGAACCGCGATCATCGAGCCAGTTGCAAACAATAGGGTGTAACCGTCGGGCACTGCGCCGATGACTTCGCGGGTTGCAATTGCGCCATCCGCTCCCGGCTTGTTGTCAACAATGACAGGTTGTCCCAGACTCGACGCAAGACTCTTGGCAACGGTACGGGCAATATAGTCCGTTGGTCCACCTGCGGCCAGCGGCACGACTAGTCGAATAGGTTTTGTTGGATAGATGTCCTGCGCAAGTGCAGGGATTGCGTTTGCCGTCAGGGCAACAAAGACGCAGAAAAGGTTGAAGAATGCTCGCACGATGAACTCCTTGGGGTGTTGATGTGCCAAATTTAGGCGTTCATTCATAGGCGCGAAACATGAAACAATGCACAATGCGCTTTACCTTTTGGTTAAAGCACCTAGCGTGAGCATGGGGATGTTGTATGGACAAACTAAGGGCATTGCAGTACTTCATTGCGTCGGTTGAAGAAGGCAGCTTCTCCGGTGCAGCCCGTCGGCTCGACGTTAGTGTGCCATCTATTTCCAAGCTCATCGGCTCTTTAGAGCGCGAAGTTGGCGTGCTGCTCTTGGACCGCAGTACCCAAGGCCTAAAGCTCACTTCTAAAGGCGCAGCCTATCTGGAAGCTTGCTTGCCGCTGGTCAACCAACTTGCCGACGCTGAGCAAGCAATTGCCAACGCGCCAGCGCAACTTGAACGCACTTTGGTCGTAGGCGCCCCCGGTTTACTGTCACGTCTAGTGTTAATCCCCGCGCTCCAGCAGTTCCGCGAACGCTTTCCCAAAATTCAGATCGATCTGCGCGTCATTGATCATCTCACTGTCACCGATTCGCAGGCTCAGGGCTTGGACGTCTTGGTCGCATTGGGTTGGCCAGGCGATGTGAATTTGGTGCAGCGTCCCCTGGCACAAAGCCGACTCATTGTGTGCGCTAGTCCAGCTTACTGGGAACGACACGGTATTCCACTTCGGCCCATGGACCTTGCAAGTCATCAGTGTTTGTTGGTGCGATCTCCCGAGGGCACAGTTCTGGACCTATGGCGTCACGTCAAAGGGTCCGAAAGCGAAGAGGTCGCAGTGCGTGGCTGGCTCGTTAGTGAAAGCCGAGATTATGTTCTGCAAGCTGTCATCGAAGGGCTTGGCGTGGGTCGATTTGCCGACCTTTCGGTTTGGTCTCACGTCAAGAACTGCACGTTGCAGCCGGTTCTCATGGATTGGGGCAGCCACGATGCACCACCATTTAGCGCCCTATACCGGCCTGACGCACGCAAAGATCGTCAGGTTCAGGCTTTCATTGCATTCCTGGAGAATTTGCTTAACAGTTTGGAAGTACAGTGCCAGGCTGCAATTGGTGCTCGGTTGTTGGCTGCAAGGCCAAGTTGGTATGGTCGGCGCAAAGGACGAGCGTCTGCAACGTCAAAACAGTCAGGGCTGGGCTCTGCTCAATGAATATGTACTTTTCGTCTGGTAACCGCCTTGCTTTGTTTCGATTCTCAGTTTGCTTGAAAAGCCGGATTCGGCATGTATCGCTTTGCGCGCCGTCGTTGCGGCCGAACTGCCAAACGGCCTGACGAAAGGGCAAGTCTTAAACCTCTCTGGCCGCTCCGAATTCGAGTTCCAAGACGGAGCGATCTCCAAAATCACAGACGTCAGTTGAGCGCCCCCATGCTGCAAAACTCGGCGCTCACCGACGCCAATTGTCGACCACCGGGTGGTTCGCTCGCAGCAACCCGACCGGTGTCGTGAATGTGAATTCTGGTGGTGAATATCCGGAAAGTGCGCGTTGCGGTGGATCAGGAGCGCGTGCTGATGGGCATGGGTGTGTGGCCGGCCGCCAGCACAAACAGCACCACACTCAGACCGCCACCAGGCTCTTGCTGCCGGCGATGAACAGCGCACCGGTGGCTGACTGTGCTTGCGGTACGCTAGCGCACAGACGCGAGCGACCTTCAGCGCC
>JAIFMA010000105.1 GCA_020048795.1 Rhodoferax sp. | reverse complement strand
TCAGGTGTAGCCGAAATTTCTTCACCGCCACGCCATAGGCCAGGTCAATCTGTAGCGGTCCGACCGGGGTTTTCCAGCGCAGGCCAGCGCCAACGCCGACTTGCGCCTGTAGTTCGGCTGGATGATTGGCCACGGCACCCGCGTCGATGAACAGTGCAGCTTCCCATTCGGTGAGCTGGCCCTGGCGGGTGATGGGCCGTTGCCATTCCAGGCTGGCGACCGTCAGGTAGCGTCCGGCGCTGATCGGCTCACCGCCGACACCGATGTCACGCAGGCCATAACCGCGCACCGTGCTGTCGCCACCGGTCAAAAACAGCTGGGTGGTCGGCAGGTTGACGCCCTCTTTGGCCAACACGGCACCGACCTGGGCGCGCATTGACAAACGGCCAGTGCGCAGGTCGGGTGCTGTAGCCCTTGCTGCACCGAGCGGCCAGAAGATCTGCCCGCGGGTCAGAAACCGGCCATAGGGTTCAGGCGAACTCCCTAGCGTGCTGCCGCCACCGAGTTCCACCCCCCAGGCCCAACCGTTTGAGGGGAATGGCAGGGTGTCAAAGTTGCGCAGGGTAAAACCATAGTTGACGCTGATGGACTCGGTGGTCATTGGCAACGCCTGATCAGATGTGGCACCGTCTGCCCGGTCGAATTGCAGGTAAACGCTGCGGTCAATGCGCTCGCCCTCCTGGCTGGCGCCAGCTCGCCAGCGCTGGCTGCCGAGCGTCAGGTTGCCGCTGCGCTGGTTTTGCAGCAGCACGGCGGTGTTCCAGCGCCAGCCACTGTCGTTGGGCGGCGAGGTCAGCTCGGTGCCAGCGGACTGGGTCTCGCGGTCAAAAGACAGTTTGCTCAACGCGCGCCAGCCCAGTGCTGGCAATTGCTGGTGTAAGTGCTCGATGCTGACACGGGCACCGCTGTCAGTACTGGCACCCACACCCATCGTGATTTTTTGCAGTGGTGCCTCGCGCAGCGTTACCCGCACCCTTGCCGCCTGCGGGGAGTCCTGAGTGTCAAGTGTTACAAACGAACTGGCAAAAAAGCCGCTGGCGGCAAGTCGTTGCTGCGCCGCCATGAGCTGTTGCTGATCGTAGTCGGCCCCTGCTGGAAGGCGTGCCAGACGCCTTGCCAGTTCAGCGTCATAGCGCTGCAGACCGCTGAAGACCAATTCGCCAGTGCGGTAGGCTGGCCCAGACTCCAGCGTGATCTCCAGTTGTGCGCGATGGGTCAGCGGGTCAATGTCGGCCAGCGCCTGGCTGATTCTGCCGGTGGGGTAGCGGTGAGTGGTGAGCTGGCGCAGTGCCTGCTGCTTGGCGGCGTCCCAGCCCCTCTGGGTAAAACGGTTGCCAGCAGGCAGTGACCAAGCCTGCTGGATCAACTGGCGCTGGCCTGCAGCAGCCTGATCGCTGCTGATGGGGCCGGTAAAGCGTATCCGCACCTGGCTGACCTGCACCGGTTCACCCGCGATCACGCTGAGCGTGACGCTGCGTGGTTCATCGCGGGAGGCGTGCCGTTCAATCTGTATGAGGGGCGAAAAATAGCCTAGTGTGGCCACCAAGTTGTGCGTGTCGATCCGCGCCAGATCCAGCAGACGGTCCAACTCGTCGTCACTGAGGTCAGTCAGCGCGCGGTAGCGTTGTAAATCCAGATAACGTTCCAGCAGTTGTTTGATGTCGTCAGGGGCGCTGATACGGACCGAAAAGGCTGACCCGGGGGCTGGCTGGATGGCTTCAGTGGCTGTCGAACCGGCGGGGGACAAATCCAGCGGGCTTTGCGCCACCGCGCCGACTGTGGCCATCAGCAGCACAACAGCCAGCAGCCATTTCATTGGCTCAGCAGGCGCATGGCCTCTTCCAGGCCCCTGAGTGTCATGGGAAACATGCGTTGGCTCATCAGTTGCTGCACGATGCTGATGCTTTGGCGGTATTGCCAGACGCCCTGGGGCTCGGGGTTGACCCAGGCAAACTTGGGGTAGGCGTGGGTCAGGCGGCTTAACCACTCAGCGCCGGCTTCTTCGTTGCTGTATTCCACGCTGCCGCCGGGCTGCAAAATCTCATACGGGCTCATGGTGGCATCACCAATGAAGATCAGCTTGTAGTCTTTGTTGTACTTGCGGATGATGTCCCAGGTGGGGAACTTTTCGGCGTAGCGGCGCCGGTTGTTTTTCCAGACAAAGTCATAGACGCAGTTGTGAAAGTAATAAAACTCCAGGTGCTTGAATTCTGCTTTTGAGGCGGAAAACAGCTCTTCAACGCGGGCGATGTGCTCGTCCATGGTGCCGCCCACGTCCATCAGCAGCAGCACTTTGACGTTGTTGTGGCGCTCGGGGCGCATTTTGATGTCGAGCCAACCGGCGTTGGCGGCCGTGCAGCGGATGGTGTCGTCGAGGTCGAGTTCTTCAACATGGCCTTCGCGGGCAAACTTGCGCAGGCGGCGCAGTGCCACCTTGATGTTGCGGGTGCCCAGCTCTTGGGTGTCGTCGTAGTCGCGGTAAGCGCGCTGCTCCCACACCTTGACCGCGCTTTTGTTCTTGCCGGCACCGCCAATGCGGATGCCTTGCGGGTTGTAGCCACCGTGGCCAAAGGGTGACGTGCCACCAGTGCCAATCCATTTGCTGCCGCCTGCGTGACGTTCTTTTTGTTCCTCCAGGCGTTTTTTGAGCGTTTCCATCAGCTCGTCCCAGCCCATTTTCTCAATTGCGGCTTTTTCTTCGGGGCTTAAGTTGAGTTCCAGCGTCTTCTTCAGCCAGTCCAGCGGTACTTCCTGGGTGAAGTCAGTGACCAGTTCGACCCCATGAAAATAAGCCGAAAACGCCCGGTCAAACTTGTCGTAGTGTTTTTCGTCCTTGACCAGGGTGGCGCGGCTCAGATGGTAAAAATCGTCGATCTTGTAGCCGTTGGGTACGCTTCAGGGCTTCCAGCAGGGTCAGGAATTCCTTGACCGAAACCGGCAGTTTGGCCGCGCGCAGGGTGTAAAAAAAATCGATCAGCATGGTGGTATGTTCCCTTGCGTTAAAGCCAATTTTCTACCTGAAGACCCGGCACGCGTGAGAACTCACGGGTGTTGTCCGTGATCAGCGCCAGCTTGTGGTGCAAGGCCTCGGCTGCAATCCAGGTGTCATTGGGGCCGATGGGATGGCCCATCTGTTCCAGTTGGGCGCGCAGTCTGGCATATTCGACCGCCACATGCCGGTTCACGGTCAGCATTTGGCAGGAGCCAATGATCTGGTCCAAAGCCATTCTGCGGTAGGCTGCGCGGTCACCCTTCAGAAAGCCAGTCTCCATTTCTCCCAGAACCACAGGCGACAGAAAAGTCTGACCTGGTTTCAGTTCAGCAAACCGTGCGACCAAAGAGGCTGTGGTGCGTCTTTGCAAATGGCTCCAGATGTTGGTGTCAATCAGGTAGTGTTGAAGCGAAACCGACACGCTGGTCACCACACTTCCACCGGTTCGACAGGGCCTTCGTCACCCAGGTCAAACGGCGCATCCGGAATGATGGGCAGCTTGTCCAGAAATTCCTTCATGGTTTGCGGTGCTTCTCGCAGCACGATCTCGTCGCCACGGCGCTCGATGGTGACGCGCTTGGACTTGAGCTGAAATTCTTTGGGCAAACGCACGGCCTGGCTGTTGCCTGACATGAAAACGGCGGCGGTGGTAGTCATGATGTGTTCCCCAGAATCGCAATATACAAATTGTATATGGCTGACACCGTTACCAAGGCTATACATCACGGTATCGCGAATGATGCCATTGCGGCGTAACTCAAGACACGCGATGCGCGTTTGATTGGGTGGATGGCACGGGGTGAATTGAAGTGCCTGCTTTCTCAACCGTTCCAGAAGTGACACGGATCGCCTTGCTGCACCGCGAGCATATGCTTACCATCTCTTTGAGTGCCCGCTGTCCAAATTGTGGGGGCTTCACTTTAAAAGGTACTGAGGATCACCGCGAACCCATGCCAGTTGCAGGGAAATGCCGGAGCGCTCGCCGACCGACACAATGGAATTTTCTGATGCTGCAGTGCCACCGAGAAGTGAAACAAAAGCCGCGTAGTCTTGAAACCACTCGCTGGTTTGGCTGAAAGAGTGAACCAGCATAACCGCGCTGGCTGCGCCAAAGCGTTTCGCTTCAACGATGGCTGAGGTTGTGCGGTGTAGCAGTTGATAGCGCAAGTCATCGGGAACTGGCAACTGAATTCCAAGTTGCTGGCACAAGAAGTTAAGCCGCTCAGACTTGCCAGGGCTGGCCTCCGTGCGCCACTCTTGGACAGTGGGGCCGAAGGGCTCCGAGACCTTGCCCTCAACCGCTATTGAAACGAGTTTGCCCTGCGCGCGAGCCAAGACCCAGATGTCGTTCTGCGATGGACGAGATCCGCCTGGCAACGGAACCGGATGCTCGGGCAATGCAAGAAGTAACTCGATGTCCGGGAATTTTGCGACCAAAACGGATTCAACCTCAACAGGAAAACCGCTTGCTTCTTGCCATGAATAGGCAAGGGTTCGGGCGGAGTAGCCCTGCCGCCAGTGCTTGACAGGATCGGCGAGAAGCTGTGCCCATTGCGATGCACTGACCGCTGGAATGTAGATTTTGCTCATGGTGCCTTTGTCAGTTTTCAGTCAATGGGAACCCTATCAGGGCAGGCATCAGCGTGGCTTGTCCAGTTGGTACAGCAATTGAGCCTTGACCTCGGGCCATTCACCAGCGCGCAGGCTGTACATCACGGTGTCACGGATGCTGCCATCGCGGCGCAGCGCATGGCCGCGGATCACGCCGTCTTTTTTGGCACCGAGGCGCTCGATGGCGGCTTGCGAGTCAAAGTTGAAGTTGTCGGTGCGCCAGCCGACCACCTGGCAGCCCAGCGCCTCGAATGCGTGGGTCATCAGCAGTAGTTTGCAGGTGCTATTGACATGAGAGCGTTNNNNTCGGTGCGCCAGCCGACCACCTGGCAGCCCAGCGCCTCGAATGCGTGGGTCATCAGCAGTAGTTTGCAGGTGCTATTGACATGAGAGCGTTGAACGCTTTTGGCATACCAGGTGTAGCCGATTTCCAGGCGTTTGACGGCGGGCAAAATGTCGTGGTAGCTGCTGCTGCCCAGCACTTTGCCGGTGGCTGATTCAATCACTGCAAACGCAAAACGGTGGCCGGCCACGCGCATGGCCAGTGCGTCTTCGATGTATTTTCGCGTGGCTTCTGGTTCTGGCACTGAGGTGACGCGGATGTTCCATAGTTCGCCGTCGGCGGCGGCAGCGCGCAGGCCGGTTTCGTGGTCGAGTTCCAGGGGCAGCAGGGTGATGCCGCGCTCGGATAAGGTGATGGGTTCGACGAAAGACATGGGGTGCTCCGAATTCAGGGTGGTGTGAAGGTGTGCCATGGAACCCGCCAGGGCAATTTTTTTTTGCGCTAAGTCCTTGATTGACCGTCATTCCCGCGCAGGCGGGAATGACGAAGACGGTACAAGAACAAATTTACCCCGTGGAACCCGCGAGTCAGGCTCGGCTGCCTCCGCAGAGCCTAACGCGCTGGTCGTAGCGTACAAATAAATGCTTTTCAAATGTTTCTTTCACCGATTTCGGCTTTGCATGAACACCAGCTTTTCAAACAGCGTCACGTCTTGCTCATTTTTCAGCAGGGCACCCACCAGCGGCGGCACGGCCACCTTGTCACCTTCTGTATGCAGCACCGACGCAGGAATGTCTTGCGCCATCAGCAGTTTCAGCCAGTCGAGCAACTCGCTGGTGGAAGGTTTCTTTTTCAGCCCGGGCAGGTTGCGCACGTCAAAAAACACCTTCATGGCAGCGCTGAGCAGCTCGGCTTTCAGACCTGGAAAGTGCACGTCCACGATCTGCTTCATGGTGGCAGCATCAGGGAACTTGATGTAGTGGAAGAAACAGCGGCGCAAAAAAGCATCGGGCAGTTCTTTTTCGTTGTTCGAGGTAATAAACACCAGCGGGCGGTGTTTGGCGCGGATCAGCTCACGGGTTTCGTAGCAATAAAACTCCATGCGGTCGATTTCACGCAGCAAGTCGTTGGGGAACTCGATGTCGGCCTTGTCGATTTCGTCAATCAGCAGTGCCACCGGTTGTTCTGCGGTAAATGCCTGCCACAAAACACCTTTGACAATGTAGTTGTGGATGTTTTTGACGCGTTCGCCACCGTCAATGTCAGACAACTGAGAGTCGCGCAGGCGGCTCACCGCGTCATATTCATACAAGCCTTGTTGCGCCTTGGTGGTGCTTTTGATATGCCACTGCAACAGCGGCAGGTTGAGGGCTTGCGCCACCTCTTCGGCCAGCATGGTTTTGCCGGTGCCGGGCTCGCCCTTGACCAGCAAGGGACGCTGCAGCGTGATCGAGGCGTTGACCGACAGCATCAGGTCGGCGGTGGCGACGTAGTTTTGGGTGCCTTGGAATTTCATGGTGGGTTGAATCATCGTGCAAAAGCACTAGCTTACAGCGTCCGGCCGGATGGGTCTGGGGCAGTGGGTCAATACCGGGTTAACGCCATGATGAAGATGCGCCACCCGTCCCTATAATTATTTGATATTTATCAATGAACAAGCCCAAACCCACCGATCACCCCCCTGCACTATGAAGAAATTCCTTTTCACTTTGCCTCCACTCTTGATCGCCCTGACCAACGCACTGCCCGTGCAGGCGCAAGACCTCAAAGGCGACCCGCTGGCGGGTTCCCACAAGAACGCTTTGTGCGTGGGTTGTCATGGCATCAAAGGTTTTCACACGGCCTTCCCAGCGACTTACCGTGTGCCCAAGCTGTCCGGCCAGGGTGCCGGGTACATGAGTGCCGCGCTGCACGCCTACAAGAGTGGTGAGCGCAAACACCCCAGTATGCGCACGCTGGCATCTAGCTTGAGCGAACAAGACATTGCAGACCTGGCGGCCTATTACGAGTCCACCGGCACTGGTGTCACGCTCGCGCCCAGAGCAGAGGCCGGCCCCGCCCGGGCCGCAGAGTTGGTGGCCAAGGGTGCATGCGCGTCGTGCCATGGTGAAAATTTCAGCAAACCCATCAACCCGGCTTACCCGAGAATTTCTGGTCAGCACAGCGATTACTTGTTTGAGGCACTCAAAGCCTACAAAACCAAAGACAAAGCTTTCGTCGGACGCGGCAATCCGATCATGGGTGGGGTGGTTAGCCAGTTCTCGCTGGCAGAGCTCAAAGTACTGGCGGACTATCTGGGCAGCTTGCCCGGCGAGCTGCAAACTTTGCAACCAGTACGCTTCAAGTAATGGGCTGGCAGGCGAGCTGATTGTCATCAGGCCGGCATGTCAAAGCGGTAAGCAACGCCGTCCACCGAGGCCAGCCCTCACGCGCTGGATCGACAGACTGAACTTTTTTGCGAAGATTCTTGCTGTGGGTCTCGATGGCACGGTCGCTGATGTCGCGATGATTGTCATGCACCCTGGCTAGTAACTGGTCGCCCGAGTAAACCCGCCCAGGGCGGCACAATGGCAAACGAAGCATCATGAATTCGATGCGCGTTGGAGCCGGCCATTGGCCAAGCCAACTGATTCTGAACGACGCATCATCAATCACCCAGGGTCAGCTTGATTGCTGTCACTCGTCCCTCTGCACGGCGCAGCAGGGCACGAATACCTGAGCGGCACTTGGGCATTCTGAGCCGTGGCGGTAGCCGGGAGCGAAGCAAAATATATGTAAAAAGTGGCTCCAGCCCTTGTACCACTTGCGCTGCTAGCTACTAATTCAAGAGTGACCATACATCCCTGGCTGGTGAGTCTGTAGCGGGTCTGCCGACACTCAGGCAACCAGGCTTGTGAGTCAAATTGGCCGCCGGCCCCCGTGGAATATGCGTAGACAGCTATTAAGTTAATAGTCATTCAGGCTCATAAAGCTTGCACCAAAAACAGATTGACTGAACATCAAAACAGGATCATGAAACACCCAGCCCAGGCGAGAGACGCTCGGGCTGGCACTGCCCCATGCAAGCCGCCACCAGCAGATCGCCTTGTGCGGCGCGCCCAATGTCAGACTCTGGTCGGCATGTGGGTACCCGAGCCTGTCCGGCCAGTGTATAGCGTTGCGAATTTTTGAGCGAGAACGGCCGAAGCAGACGGGCTTGCAACCCGAGGGCCACGTGGCCGACCTGGTGGCCCTCGATCCGAGCCGCTGCGTTTTGTGTCGCGACTGCAAGCCGGTATGCCCGGCTGCCCGGCTGCCCGGCACCTCCACTGATGTTTATCGGCGGCATCATGGATTTTCTGGGAATTGCGCGGTAATAGGCTACCGCCTCTTATTCACGCGATTTTCATCCAAAAATATGCCTCTATCCCATATTCCATAAGCGATCAGCGCTATCAATAATGATATTCATCGGGAAGCCGTGCGAGGTGGTGACCGACCACCCAAAAAACCTCAGGCCCTACACTTAAGCCAGGCTGCCCAAAAGAGTGAGCCAACGCCCGCAACCGGTCACAACAGGAGTGCCCTGATGGTCAAGAAGATAGTGGGACAGTCGGCAATGCCAGCCAGCCCCACCCGCAACGGCCCATGCTCGCCAGCACCGGCGCTGCTGACAGCACGTTCCCGATCATCGGCATCGACGCATCAGCCGGTTGGCTACCGGCATTTGCCTGCAGGCCAAGCTGGAACAAGCCAACCGGTTGGCACGCCTGGCGCTGTTGGTGCATGGCACGTCTGATGCCGTGATGATGCGTGACCTGCAGGGCCAGGTGCTGGGGCCGCACCAGACCAAACGTCTGACGTGCAGCGGCGCGGTGCTGGCCGTCTCGCTGGTGGCTACCGCACTGGTGGACGCGACGGGCACGGTGTATGCCATTGCCACCACCGAACGGCTGCTTGACTCGCCATGAGCACATTGGGGCACCAACAAGCGCAAGACCTGCGCCAGCGGGCTGAAGATTCGCTGGCCAAACCCGAGGGCGACAGCGCCAGGCTATCGGAGATGTCGCCTTACAAGGTGGCACGCACGCTGCATGAACTGCGGGTGCACCAGGTGGAGCTGGAGATTCAGAACCAGGAGCTGCGGCGGGCGCAGCTGGCGCTGGAGGTGTCCCGCG
>JAIFMA010000200.1 GCA_020048795.1 Rhodoferax sp. | reverse complement strand
TGGAGCTGCGGGTGTTTGGCAACCGGGATGCTGGCGATAGCTTCGGCCACGCGGTGTTGGTGGCACGGCTAGACAATCTGGGCAAGGGGGCCAGCGGGGCGGCGGTGCAAAACCTCAAGCTGATGCTGGGGCTTTGACCCCATGACGATCGAACTGACCAAAGAGACATGTGCAACAGCAGTCGCGTCGATCGAGCGCTGGTTCAACGCGAACATGGACCTACGCATCGGCAATATGCAGGCGGCCGAGCTGCTCGACTTCTTTCTGAAAGAGCTGGCTCCCAGCGTCTACAACTTGGGTGTTGCCGATGCCCAGGCCCAGATGCTGGCCCGCGCCAACGAGCTGGACATCAACTGTTATGAGAGCGAATTCGCCTATTGGAACGGCGGGCGACGGCGCTGCTCCTGAATTCCGGCGAAGAATCCGTCAATCCTCGCAAAAACCAGCAACGACGTGCCTGATGGTGTTGCCACCAAAGCCACGACTGGCCAGAAAACGCATCTGCCTGGCCCGCTGTGCCGCGTCCTCGGGGGGATGGCCAAACTTCTTTAACCACACCTCACGCGCACGCGCCAGCTCGGTGGTGCGCAGGCCGGCCATGGCATCGGCCACTGCCAGCGGGTCCAGTCCTTTGCCTTGCAGCTCCTGCTTGATGCGGGCTGCACCCAGTTTGGCTGAGCGCCGGTTGACTACCGATTCGAGCACGCGCTGTTCGCTGATAAAGCCTTTGGTCTGCAAGTCATCTAGGGCGGCGGCCAAACTACCGGGCTCTGCTTCAAAGGGCATCAACTTGCGCTCAAGCTCCAACCGTGAATATTCCCGGCTGCTGAGCAGGCGCAAGGCTCGTCCTTTGAGCGAGGGGGCATCAAAAGTCATCTTGCTGACCTAGATTGCTATGTTTTAAATAGTTGTAACCCTAATTCAGATATGGGCTAGGAGGTCTTTTTACTTGTGACTTTGGTGGCAACTTCGGCTGACTCGCTGCCTGCCAACAGCGGAATACCCAGCGAGACCCGCACCTTGTTTTCAATCTCGCGCGACAGCTCGGGGTTTTCTTTCAGGAACTCACGGGCGTTGTCACGGCCCTGGCCAATTTTTTCGCCGTTGTAGGCGTACCAGGCACCGGACTTGTCGAGGATATTGGCGTTGACACCCATGTCGATGATTTCGCCCTCGCGACTGATGCCTTGACCAAACAGAATGTCAAATTCGGCGGTTTTGAAAGGTGGGGCGACCTTGTTTTTGACCACTTTCACCTTGGTTTCGTTGCCGATGGCTTCATCGCCCTTTTTGATGGTACCGGTGCGGCGGATGTCCAGGCGTACCGAGGCGTAAAACTTCAGCGCATTGCCACCTGTGGTGGTCTCGGGTGAGCCAAACATCACGCCGATCTTCATGCGGATCTGGTTGATGAACACCACCATGCAGTTGGTTTTTTTGATGTGGGCGGTGAGTTTGCGCAGCGCCTGGCTCATCAGGCGGGCTTGCAGCCCGGGCAAACTGTCGCCCATTTCACCTTCCAGTTCGGCTTTCGGGGTCAGTGCTGCCACCGAATCAACGACGATCAGATCGACCGCGCCAGAGCGCACCAGGCTGTCCACGATCTCCAGCGCCTGCTCGCCGGTGTCGGGCTGGCTGATCAGCAGATCTTGCAGGTTGACACCCAAGTTTTGCGCGTATTGAATGTCAAGTGCATGCTCGGCATCGATAAAAGCGCACTGGCCGCCGGTTTTTTGCATTTCGGCAATTACCTGCAGTGTCAGTGTGGTTTTGCCGGAGGATTCCGGCCCATAGATTTCAACCACTCGGCCGCGCGGCAGGCCGCCCACGCCCAGGGCGATGTCCAGGCCCAGCGAGCCGGTGGATACCACCTGAATGTCTTCAATCACCTCGCCTTCGCCCAGGCGCATGATGGTACCTTTGCCAAACTGTTTCTCAATTTGAGCCAGCGCGACCTGTAGTGCTTTGGCTTTTTCGGCGTTGGCGGGGGTGAGGGCTTTGACGGGTGCGTCCATGGCTTTTCTCCTGAAGTTGTAACGGGTTGGTGGTTAGTGGCACCCTCTGTTTTTAACAACAGACTGGATGCTTGAACAGTAGTTTAGAGCAAACTTGAAATCAAAAAATACTTTTTGTGGTCAATTTGGTTTACCATTTGACCATGACTGAAACCTTGCCTGCAAGCTCGCCCGATAGCGGCTGGCGGCAGACCCACCTGGGGCGCTGGCTGGCCTTGGCTTCGCAACGTTTTGATGCGCGCGTGCTGGCCTTGATGGCCAGTAACGATCAGATGCCGCTGGCATTGAGCAACCTGGCGGCGCGTGGCCACCTGACCGCCTCGCACATCCACATCACCCGGCATCTGGCGCTAGGCGGCTCGCGTCTGACCGAGTTGGCCAGACTGGCGGGCATCAGCAAACAAGGCATGGGCAAACTGGTGGACCAGTGCGCCGCCTGGGGCTTGGTGCAGCGCCAAAACGATCCGCACGACGCACGGGCACGCCAGGTGGTGTTCACCGCCACCGGGCTGGCCTGGCTGGCTGCGTTTGAGAAAGCCGTCAACCAGGCCGAAGCAGAATTGCGCGCCGAGCTCGGCTTGCAAGTGGCCACTGTGATTGCCATCGGACTTGAAGCTTACGCCGCATAAAATGGTTTTGAACACACCAAGCGCCTAACGCCACAACCCCGGAGGCCAGACGGCCCCGACCATAGAAAGCCACCATGCGAATATTGATTGCCGAGGATGACCAGGTATTGGCCGACGGATTGCTGCGAAGCTTGCGCAGTTCCGGTGCCGCGGTCGACCATGTGGCCAGCGGCACCGAGGCCGATGCCGCACTGATGACCAACACCGAGTTTGATTTGCTGATTCTGGACCTGGGCCTGCCCAAAATGCATGGCCTGGAGGTGCTGAAAAAATTGCGCGCGCGCGGCTCATCGGTGCCGGTGCTGATTTTGACGGCGGCCGACAGCGTCGAGGAGCGCGTCAAAGGCCTGGACTATGGTGCCGATGACTACATGGCCAAACCCTTTAGCCTGCAGGAGCTTGAGGCGCGGGTGCGCGCCCTGAGCCGCCGTGGCATGGGTGCGGCCAGCAGCACCATCAAGCACGGCCCGCTGATTTACGACCAGGGCGGCAGGGTGGCAACCATTGATGGCGTGATGGTGGAACTGTCGGCGCGTGAACTCGGTCTGCTCGAAGTGCTGCTGCAGCGCGCCGGCCGCCTGGTCAGCAAGGACCAACTGGTGGAGCGCCTGTGCGAATGGGGCGAAGAGGTCAGCAACAACGCCATTGAGGTTTATATCCACCGCCTGCGCAAGAAAATCGAAAAAGGCCCGATCCGCATTGCCACCGTGCGGGGGCTGGGTTATTGCCTGGAAAAAATCCCCGGGTGAACATCTTTCATCGCGAACAGCGCTCGCTGTTTGGCGAAATTCTGGACTGGATGCTGACACCGCTGCTGCTGCTGTGGCCGGTGAGTCTGGTGCTGACCTGGCTGGTGGCCCAGGGGATTGCCGGCAAACCGTTTGATCGGGCGCTGGAGTACAACGCGCGGGCCATGGCGCAGCTCATCAGCATCAAGCGCGGACGAGCCGAGTTTGCCCTGCCGCGGCCGGCGCGCGAACTGTTGCGTGCCGACGACTCCGACACGGTGTATTACCAGGTGCTGGGGTCGCGCGGCGAATTTCTGAGCGGGGAGCGCGAACTGCCACCCCCCCCCGTCGACGAGAAAATCGTGCCCGATGAAGTGCGCATCCGCGACGATGTGGTCAAGGGCTTTGATGTCAAGGTGGCCTACACCTGGGTCACGTTGCCGCTGGACAACGCCAAGCCGGCCTTGGTGCAGGTGGCTGAAACCCTTGAGAAACGATCGGTACTGGCGACCGAAATCGTCAAGGGTGTGATGTTGCCGCAGTTTGTCATTCTGCCCATGGCAGTGTTGCTGGTCTGGCTGGCGCTGGTGCAGGCGATCAAGCCCTTGAACCAGCTCGAAGAGCGCATCCGCGCGCGCAAGCCTGACGATCTGAGTCCGATTGATGCCCAGGCCGTGCCGCTGGAGGTAACGCCGCTGGTTGAATCGGTCAACGACCTGCTGCTGCGACTGACCGATTCAATCGCCACCCAAAAACGCTTTCTGGCCGATGCTGCGCACCAGCTCAAAACCCCGCTGGCGGGTTTGCGCATGCAGGCCGATCTGGCCCAGCGCGAAGGGGCCAGCGCCGAAGACCTGAAACACTCGCTGCGCCAGATTGGCCGCGCCAGCATACGCGCCACCCACAGCGTCAATCAGTTGCTGGCGCTGGCGCGGGCCGAGAGCAGTGGCTCGGCGATGTCACGCACGCATTGTGACCTGGCTGAACTGTGCATGTCGGTGGTGCGTGACTGTGTGCCGTTTGCGCTCGAAAAGCACATTGACCTGGGCTATGAAGGCACGCCGGCTGGCACGCCCGGCTGCACCATCCTGGCCAATGCCACACTGATCAAGGAACTGGTGCGCAACCTGGTCGACAACGCCATCAACTACACCCCCTCAAGCCTGGGAAAACCGGGCATCATCACTGCCCGTGTGCTGACTGACCCGTTTGGCCGCACCCTGGTGCTACAGGTGGAAGACTCGGGGCCAGGCGTTCCCGAGGCGGAACGGGAACTGATCTTCCAGCCGTTTTACCGTGCGCTGGGAACCGAGGCCGATGGCTCGGGCCTGGGCCTGCCGATCGTGCTGGAGATTGCCCATCAGCACAGCGCCACCGTCAGCCTGGAGGACTGCCATCCGGGGCAGACACCGCCCGGCGCACGCTTTGTGGTGCGTTTCACCGCCAGCCCGGAGGAAGAGACCGATCCGTCGTCCTGAGCGAACCAGTCCTCAGGGTGATTGAGACGGGGCCGCGCGACAAGGCTCCAGCGCTTTGCCCGCCAGTGCTGCCCTGACGGGTGTCAACTGTTTTTGCAGGGCCTCGTCCACGGCGGGCAGGTGCAAACGATAAGCCGCAGCGGCAGCGCTGTCCTGCAGCACACGGGCGGTGCGCACACCCCGTAGCTTGAGTGCCTCCAGCGCTTCGTCAGCCTGCTGCTGCGATGCATACACCCCAAGCGACAAGCCCGGTTCCAGCGCGGTATTGCCCAGCGGATAAAAGGTCAGGCGCAGACTGTCCAATTGCGTGCGCTTCTTGGCCAGCTCGGCTGGATTGGCAAACTTGCCCATGTAGATGATCCATTGCTCGGACGCTTCCATGCGGTCCAGCGTCCAGGCATCGGGCGGCCAACTGGCTTGCAGCACCTGGCGAACACCGGCAGCCTGCTCGGCGCTCAACCAGACACTTTGCAGGCACACCGCCGGGTGCAGCGTCGATGGGGCGGCAAGCGCACGGACCGCCGCCGCGTCACTGATCAGCTCCAGCGCCTGTGGCCTGATCTGTTGCCCCAGTCGCTGTGGCTCGCTTTGTGAAGTCGGCCCCCAGCCGTAGGCCAGCAACCAGCCCTGACCCCAGGCCAGGTACACCGCATTGAACAGCAAGAGTATCAGTACCACCAGCCGCAACATGTCAGACTCACTTAAGCGCCAGCGCGGCGGGGTGCGTGCTGCGGTCGCACACTGACCTCGGCGCTGATCACCCGTTGCACGACACCCGGGGCGGTCTGCAAGCGCAAGGCCCCGGTGGCGTCCACGCCTAGCGCAATGCCTTGCAGGCCATCACTCAGGTTGACCGCCGCTTGCGCCAGCGCATCCCGGGCGTTGAAATCAGCCTGGAATGGCGCAAAACCCTGCGCTTCGAAGGTCTGAATGGTTTGCACCAAAGGCAAGGCCAGTTGGCTCAGCGCCCGCGCCGCATCGATGCCAGGCAGCAGTTCAACCAGTCCGGCGGGCTCGGTCGCCAGGCCCGCAAGTGTCGGCCGATGGATGTTCAGACCGACCCCGATCACGACGTAACGACTCGGTCCGACACCGCCCCAACTGACCGTCTCCAGCAGAATGCCGGCCAGCTTGCGGTCCCGCCACCACAGGTCATTGGGCCACTTGAGCCGGATTTCGGGGTGCAGGCTTTGTGCCAGGCTCAAGCCAACTGCCAGCGACAAGCCGGACCAGTCTTTGGGTGCCAGCGGCAAACCCAGCGAAAACGTCAGATTGACCGGCCCCTGCTGCGTGACGCTGTGCCATTGCCGTCCGAGTCGCCCGCGCCCGGCACTTTGCTGCTCGGCCACCAGCAAGCAGGGCTCGGTTTGCCCGGCGTGTGAGCGGCGCATCAGCTCTTCGTTGGTCGAATCGATGCTGGGCAATGCTTCCACCGTGAAGCCCGGCAACAGGGGGGCCACCGCCTGCCAGATGTCCTCGGCGGGCCAGTGAACGGCTTGGACTTGTGGCATCACGGGCTATTCCACCTGAGCACCGGCTTGCGGCGTGGCCATCGTGGCTTGGGAGGCGCGCCTGGGCTTGCGCTTGGGCGCCAGCAGCGTGCCCCGGCAGGTCGGGGCACCACACCAGCAGGGGTATTCGGCCTTCAGCTTGGCCGTGTTGCGCCCGTCGATGATCAGACCGTAGTCGTAATGCAGCTCTTCGCCGGCCGCAATGTCGCGCAGCGCCTTGATGAAAATGCGGCCGTTCTGCTGGTTGGCCTCACAGTTGCCAGCACACGAATGGTTGATCCAGCGCGACGAATTGCCGCCCACCAGCGCATCAATCACCCGGGTGGCATCAATGTGGAAGTAAAAGGTGTGGTTCGGGTCACTCGGGTCATGCGGGTGGCGCGCCTGGGCCACTTCCCAGGTGATGATCTCGCCCGCATATTCGATGATGGTGTCACCCGCAGCGATTGCCTGCATCGCAAAGACACCCTTGCCATGGATGCCAGACTGGCGGACCTGGATGCGACGGCGCTGGGTAGTGGACTGGGCGGGCGAGGGTGCGGGTAGTTTTTTCGACACGGTAAAAATTTGGTATCGTGAACTCGTATGGGTGCGCGTGTGCGCCCGCGACAAACCGGGATTGTAGTCAGATGAAAAACGTAGTTTTGAACAAAACATTGGTCATTGCAGAGAAGCCTTCAGTGGCACAGGATATCGTGCGGGCGCTGACACCGCTGTCGGGCAAATTTGAGAAACATGACGAGTTTTTTGAGAACGACACTTATGTGGTTTCAAGCGCCGTCGGCCACCTGGTGGAAATTCAGGCACCCGAGAGCCATGACATCAAGCGCGGCAAATGGAGCTTTGCCCACCTGCCGGTGATTCCGCCGCACTTTGACCTGAAACCGGTGGAAAAAACCAAGTCGCGTCTGAACGCGGTGGTCAAGCTGGCCAAGCGCAAAGACGTGGACAAGCTGATTAATGCCTGCGACGCGGGCCGTGAGGGCGAGCTGATCTTTCGCCTGATCGAGCAATATGCAGGCGGTGCCAGGCCGCTGGGCAAGCCGGTCAGCCGCCTGTGGTTACAGTCGATGACACCACAAGCGATTCGCGATGGCTTTGGCGCACTGCGCACCAATGCCCAGATGCAGCCGCTGGCCGATGCCGCTCGCTGCCGCAGTGAGGCCGACTGGCTGGTCGGCATCAATGGCACGCGCGCCATGACAGCGTTCAACTCGCGCGATGGCGGTTTCTTTTTAACCACGGTCGGCCGGGTCCAGACCCCGACCTTGAGCGTGGTGGTCGAGCGCGAAGAGCTGATCCGCAAGTTCATCAGCCGAGATTACTGGGAAATCCATGCCACTTTTGCCGCCCAGGCCGGCGACTACCCGGCCAAATGGTTTGACCCCAAGTGGAAGAAGAATGCCGATGATGCCGAAATCAAGGCCGACCGCCTGTGGAGTCAGCGCGAGGCCCAGGCGATTGCCGATGCCGTGCGCGGCCTGCCTGCCAGCGTCACCGAAGAAAGCAAACCCACCAGCCAGGTCAGCCCGCTGCTGTTTGATCTGACCAGCCTGCAGCGCGAAGCCAACGGCAAGTTTGGTTTCAGCGCCAAAACGACCCTGGCGATCGCACAAAGCCTGTACGAGCGCCACAAGGCGCTGACTTACCCGCGAACCGACTCGCGCGCCCTGCCTGAGGACTATTTGCCAGTGGTGCAGCAAACCTTTGAAATGCTGGCCGACAGCGGCATGCGGCACCTGGCACCGCACGCCCGCACCGCCTTGACCAACAGCTACATCAAACCGACCCGGCGTGTGTTTGACAACAGCAAAGTGAGTGACCACTTTGCCATCATCCCCACACTGCAAGCGCCCAGCGGGCTATCAGAAGCAGAGCAGAAGCTGTATGACCTGGTGGTGCGCCGTTTCATGGCGGTGTTCTTTCCGGCTGCCGAATACCAGGTCACCACACGAATTTCGACGGTGGATTTGGCCGCGATTCAGCACAACTTCAAAACCGAAGGCAAGGTGCTGGTCAAGCCGGGTTGGCTGGCCATTTACGGCAAGGAAGCCGCTGACGAGGTGGCTGATGCCAAAGACGGTGACAAGGGCCAGAGCCTGGTGCCAGTGGCCCCCGGTGAAAAGGTCAAGACTGACAGCGTTGAGCCCAAGGGCCTGAAAACCCGCCCGCCAGCACGTTACTCGGAAGCCACCTTGCTTGGTGCCATGGAAGGCGCAGGCAAAACGGTTGAAGACGACGAACTGCGTGAAGCCATGCAGGAAAAGGGTCTGGGCACCCCGGCCACCCGCGCGTCCATCATCGAAGGCCTGATTGCCCAGGAATACATGCTGCGCGAAGGCCGCGAGCTGATTCCCACCGCCAAGGCGTTCCAGCTGATGACGCTGCTGCGCGGCATTGGTGTGGAAGAGTTGTCGCAGGCCGAACTGACGGGCGAGTGGGAATACAAGCTCAACCAGATGGAGCACGGCAAGCTCAGGCGCGAGACCTTCATGAATGAGATTGCCGCCATGACCGAGCGCATGGTCAAAAAAGCCAAGGAATACGACCGCGACAGCGTGCCCGGCGACTACGCCACGCTGGCCGCACCCTGCCCGAATTGTGCTGGCATCGTGCGCGAAAACTACCGCAGATACACCTGCACCGGAGCCGATGGTGCCAGCGACGGCTGCGGCTTCTCGTTTGGCAAGACACCGGCCGGGCGCACGTTTGAGCTGGCCGAAGTGGAGCAGTTTCTGCGCCAGCGCAAGATCGGCCCGCTGGACGGTTTTCGCTCCAAGGCGGGTTGGCCGTTCACCGCTGAAATGCTCATCAAATTTGACGAGGAAACCAAGAACTACAAGCTCGAATTTGACTTTGGCGACGACAAGAAGGCCGAAGAATCGGGCGAACTGGTGGACTTCTCGGCGCAAGAGTCGCTCGGATCCTGCCCCAAATGTGGCGCTGACATTTTTGAACACGGCAAAAATTATGTCTGTCAAAAATCCGTGCCCACCGATGATTACCCCACCCCCAGCTGCGACTTCAAGAGCGGTCAGGTGATTCTTCAGCAACCGATCGAGCGCGCGCAGATGCAAAAACTGCTGGCCACCGGCAAGACAGATCTGCTCGACAAGTTTGTCTCGATGCGCACCCGGCGCGCCTTCAAGGCCATGCTGGTCTGGGATGCGGCTGCCGGCAAGGTGAATTTTGAGTTTGCACCGAGCAAGTTCCCGCCGCGCAAGACCGCTGCCACACCTTTGACGAGTGTTGCAGTTGCTTCAAAATCAGTAGCTGGTAGCGCATATGGGACGGGGGCTAAAGACCAAAAAGGCTTAAAAACTGCGGCCAAGATCGCGGCCAGGCCAGCGGCCAGGAAAGCCGCCGCAAAAACTGCCGTCAAAGAAACCGCCACCAAGGCAGCGCGAAAAGCGCCGGCAGCGGGCAGCGGCTCGACACCCAGTGCTGCGCTGGCCGCAGTCATCGGCAGCGAACCAGTGGCACGCGCCCAGGTCATCAAACAACTGTGGGATTACATCAAGGCCAACGGCCTGCAGGATGCGGCCAACAAGCGCGCGATCAATGCCGATGCCAAACTGCTGGCCGTGTTTGGCAAGCCGCAGATCACCATGTTTGAGCTGGCGGGCATTGTGGGCCGGCATTTGGGCTGAGGTGATGCTTTTGGCTCTGTTAAATTTCGAGTGGGTTGAGTCGGGAGAGAGGTTTGTCAAGAAGGCGGTTACTCAGCCAGCCAATTCACGACGGGACTTGTTCTGGGCCGCGCAGATTCGCGAGGCGACGATAGTGGGTTTTGCTTGAAAGTGGCTCTGGGCGTGGCTTGCAAGGCTGTTCCTTGTCTGCCAGACAGGTTTTTCTCACCTCGTGTCGTCGTACTTTTTTTGATTCACACCCAGCCACAACCCCAAAACAGTCAAATTTCAAGAGAGCCAAAAAACTAACTGAGCCTGTCTTGCTCGGCCAAGCGGTGCGTTTGGTAGCGCACCTGGGTGGCTATCTTGGCCGCGCCACCGATCCGCCTCCTGGCCATCAACCGATGTGGCAAGGCTACACCTGTCTGCAATGGCATTAGGCTGAAGTTCTTCCCTAAAAAAAGCCGAGTTTCTCCAATGAAACCCGCATTAATTTCGGTTCCGCAGTCTGTCTACGGTTTGATCTGAGCGATCAATTCGAGGGCGCGTTTTTGTGTGTGGTTGTCCATGAACGAGCTGCCAATCCCGACTCAAGCAGGCCAAGTTCAGACCAAGAATGCGCGAAGCCAGATTCTTGACACGCTCACCCAGCAGAATCAGAAAGCGGCTGTTGTTGGCAATCAATGCCAGGCGCTGCCATTGCAGCGTGGGCGACCAGCCAATCCAGTCGTCCCGGCTTGCCACTTTGAGGGCAGGAGAGGCCCAACCCAGCAAAGCGAGCCAATGACCATCAATCTCTGCGACGTAGCGCAGGCTGCGTTCCACCAGCGCCACCAAACCAAGGTAGTGGTGAGCGCGCATCAATGCGTCCCAGCGCTCGCGTTCGTCGGTGTTGATTAGGCGAACCCGTACTGGTTTGAGATTTACAGGTGTGGTTAACGTCGCAAATGACATGCATGCATTTGTGACGCGAACAGCCTAAAAAAGCCAGCTTGGGTTCATACCTGTATCAAATCAGCAGCTTACTCTATCCAATGACACAGCCCTGGGTTCGGGGTGACACCCTCTTGCAGCGGCAGAACAAATGACCCCACAGCACGCTGAATCGCACCCGGTGGTTGCTGACCGGCCGAGCCAAGCCCTGGTTTCTGGCGCAAAATAGCGCTCTTTCATGACATGGAGCCCTGCCTTTTTGGGGCAGGGTGACTGCTTGGCAACCTCTCAAACGTCTCTGCGTGCACTCACACTGGGTGCGATCGGTGTGGTTTACGGCGATATCGGCACCAGCGTGCTGTATGCCATGAAAGAAGTGTTCGGTGCCGGGCATGTGCCGTTCACCAACGACAATGTGATGGGTGTGCTGTCGATCTTTTTCTGGACCCTGACCGTCATCATTTCCCTCAAGTATGTGAGTCTGGTGTTGCGGGCTGACAACAACGGCGAAGGCGGTCTGGTGGCCATGCTGGCACTGGCCTCGCAGTCCGTCAAGGACAAGCCCAAACTGCGCCGACGGCTGCTCTTCGTGGGTATTTTCGGCACCTGCCTGTTTTATGGCGATGGGGTCATTACCCCGGCGATTTCGGTGCTGTCGGCCGTGGAGGGCCTGGAGGTGGTCTCGCCCGCCTTTAAAAAGGCAGTGATCCCGCTGACCCTGCTGATTCTATTCGGCCTGTTTTTTGTGCAAAAACGCGGCACCGCCGACATTGGCAAGTTTTTTGGCCCGATCACGCTGGTGTGGTTTGCCACCATTGCGGTCCTGGGTGTGTCGCACATCTGGCACAACCCGGAGATTTTGCTGGCGCTGAGTCCGCACTACGCCATCGGTTTCATCTGGACCAATCCGATGATCACCTTCATCATTTTGGGTGCGGTGGTGCTGTGTGTCACCGGTGGCGAGGCGCTGTATGCCGACATGGGCCATTTTGGCAAAAAGCCGATCCGCCTGGCCTGGTTTTGCATCGTCATGCCGTGTCTGACACTCAACTATTTTGGCCAGGGGGCGCTGCTGCTGAGTAACCCGGCCGCCGTCAAAAACCCGTTTTTCATGATGACACCGGCCTGGGCCCTGCTGCCACTGGTGGGGCTGGCCACGCTGGCCACGGTGATCGCGTCACAGGCGCTGATCACCGGCGCGTTCTCGGTCACCAAGCAGGTGATTCAGCTGGGCTACCTGCCACGCTTTCAGGTCTGGCACACCAGTGTCAAGGAAACCGGCCAGATCTTCATGCCCTTTGTCAATTGGGGCCTGTTTGTGCTGATCGTGCTGGCGGTGGTGCTGTTCAAGTCATCAAGCAACCTGGCGGCAGCTTACGGTATTGCTGTCACGCTGGACATGCTGATCACCACCGTGCTGACCTTTTTTGTGCTCCGTTACGCCTGGCATTACCCGCTGTGGTTATGTCTTGCGGCCACCGGGGTGTTTTTTGTGGTCGATCTGGCGTTCTTCACCTCCAACATGGTCAAACTGGTGGATGGCGGCTGGTTTCCGCTGCTGATTGCCGCTGCCGTGTTTACCATCATGCTGACCTGGAAAGACGGTCGGCGCCTGATGAAGGCCAAGCTCATGGTGGATGCGATTGACCTGAACAGTTTTCTGGAAGCCGTTTTTGTCAGCCCACCGGCCCGGGTGCCCGGCACCGCGGTGTTCCTGACGGCTGAATCGGGCACGGTACCCAACGCCATGTTGCACAACCTCAAGCACAACAAGATCCTGCATGAAGTCAACCTGTTTGTCACGGTGGTCAACCACGAGGTGCCCTGGGTTGGCATGGACAAACGTCTGGCGTTTGTGCCGCTGGGCCACGACTGCTGGCAGGTGACGGTCAATTACGGCTTCAAGAACGACCCCGACCTGCCCAAGGCGCTGCAACACATGAAAGGCCGCGGCTGCGATATGGAGCCGATGACCACCAGCTACTTCCTCAGCCGTGACACGGTCACCGCCACACCGGGCGGGGGCATGGCGCAATGGCGCGAAAAACTGTTTGCCCAGATGCACCTCAATGCCAGTGGTGCGGCCGACTTCCTGAAACTGCCCGGCAATGCGGTGGTCGAGTTGGGTAGCAAGATTGAAATTTGACAGGCTCCCGTCCTGGCCGGCGGGGCGGTGGCGGCAGTTGGTTCCACTGCGTGTCTCAAGTGCTGCAGGTCTGGCATCCCCATGAGGGAAAATCTGCCCGATGCCATTCCTTAAAGACCTGTCCCCGAGCGCCTTGACGGCCGGTTTCGTTGCCGTTTTGGTGGGCTTCACCAGTTCGGTGGCCATTGTGTTCCAGGCAGCGCTGGCCTTTGGTGCCACCCCAGAGCAGATTACCTCGTGGATGTGGGCGCTGGGGCTGGGTATGGGGCTTTGCACACTGGTGCCCTCGCTGGTCCTGCGCCAACCGGTGATGGTGGCCTGGAGCACGCCGGGTGCAGCGGTGCTGGCCACGGCCGGTGCGGCCGGCGGTTTCACCATGGCGGAGGCGGTCGGCGCCTTCATGGTGTGCGCCGTGCTGATCACCTTGGTGGGTGCCACCGGCTGGTTCGAGCGCGCCATGAACCACTTGCCCATCGCCATTGCCTCGGGGCTGCTGGCCGGGGTGTTGGCGCGTTTTGGCATGCAGGCCTTCACGGCAGCACAAACCAACTTGCCGCTGGTGCTGCTGATGCTGGCCAGCTACCTGCTGGGCAAACGCTGGCTGGCCCGTTACGCGATACCGCTGACCTTGCTGGTTGCTATTGCTTATGTAGCTTCCAGCGCAGGATTCACGGGCCCTGGCGTGCATTTTGACCTTGCCATGCCGGTGTTTGTCAAACCGCAGTTCAGCGTTGCGGCGACGATCAGCCTGGCGCTGCCCTTGTTTGTGGTGACGATGGCCTCGCAAAACCTGCCTGGCGTGGCCGCCATTGCGGCAGCGGGCTACAGCCACAGCGCCGGCAAACCCGGCATTCCGGTGTCGGGCATGATCACCCTGACCGGTGTGGTCACGCTGCTGCTGGCCCCATTTGGTGCGTTTGCGCTTAACTTTGCCGCCATCACGGCGGCCATCTGTATGGGGCGCGAGGCGCACCCGGACCCGGACAAACGTTATACGGCGGCGGTGTCGTGTGGGGTGTTCTACCTGCTCATCGGTACTTTTGGCACCGCCATCACCGGCGCGCTGACGGCTTTTCCGAAAGAACTGATCGCGGCCATTGCCGGTCTGGCCCTGCTGGGCACGATCGGGTCGGCGCTGGCGACGGCGCTGCGCGACGAATTTCACCGCGAGGCGGCGCTGATCACCTTTTTGGTGACCTTGAGTGGCGTGGTGATTGCCGGCATCGGCTCAGCCTTCTGGGGGGTGATGGCCGGGGCCGTGGCGCTGGCGGTGCAAAGGGCCGGAAAATCACATTTCGACGTGCCACCGCGCTAACCTTTTCCATCATCGAACCCTGAAAGCGATTGACCCATGAAGCTGCTGTTTGTTGCCGACCCGATTGAATCCTTCAAAATTTACAAGGACAGCACGTTTGCCATGATGCGCCAGGCGCAGCAGCGTGGCCACCAGATCTCGGTCTGCCAGCCGCGTGATCTGCAGTGGCTGCGGGGTGGTTGGGTTCAGGCCACCAGCCGGGCCATCCGGCTCACCGGCGAGGCGCTCGACTGGTTCAAAATTGATAGCTGCTCACGCACTGCCATCAAGGACTTCGACGCTGTTTTGATGCGAAAAGACCCACCTTTTGACAGTGAGTACTTCTACGCCACACATTTGCTCGAACAGGCCGAGCGTGAAGGCGCGCAGGTGTTCAACAAACCCCGGGCGCTGCGCGATCACCCGGAAAAG
>JAIFMA010000019.1 GCA_020048795.1 Rhodoferax sp. | reverse complement strand
AAAAAGGAAATGCTCATGACGGCACCACGCGACGGCAGTCGTGCCGGGTTCAGGTTTCTTTGGAAATCTTGATGGACGGGAATTTGGACGAGAAGTCCTTGTTTTTCACGGCAATCGCCAGCGCCACCTTGCGTGCCACCGCCTTGTACAGGCCCGCCACCTCACCGTCGGGGTCGGCTACCACGCTGGGGTGACCGCTGTCAGCCTGCAGGCGAATTTGCATCGCCAGCGGCAGGGCACCGAGGTAATCCATCCGGTACTCGGCGGCCATCTTCTTGCCACCATCGGCACCAAAAATATGCTCCACATGGCCGCAGTTGCTGCACACATGCACCGCCATGTTTTCCACAATGCCCAGAATGGGCACGCTGACCTTCTCAAACATCTTGATGCCCTTTTTGGCATCGAGCAGGGCGATGTCTTGCGGTGTGGTAACGATCACCGCACCGGTCATCGGCACACGCTGGCTCAGTGTGAGCTGGATGTCGCCGGTGCCGGGGGGCATGTCCACCACCAGATAGTCGAGGTCTTTCCAGTTGGTCTGGCGCAACAACTGCTCCAGCGCCTGGGTGGCCATCGGGCCGCGCCAGATCATGGCCTCATCGCCGGGCACCAGAAAACCGATCGACATCACCTGCACGCCGTAGTTTTCCATCGGCTCCATGGTCTGGCCGTCACTGCTCTCAGGTTTGCCATCGATGCCCATCATCATCGGGATGCTTGGGCCATAAATGTCGGCATCGAGCAGACCGACGCGTGCGCCCTCGGCGGCGAGCGCCAGCGCCAGGTTGACAGCAGTGGTGCTTTTGCCAACCCCGCCCTTGCCGGAGGCCACCGCCACGATGTTTTTCACGCCGGGCAGCAGCGCCACACCGCGCTGCACCGCGTGCGGCACGATCTTGACGGTCACGTTGACCGACACATTGGCCACGCCGGCAACAGCCTTGGCAGCCTCAATCAGGCTTTTGCGAAAGGCGGCGATCTGGCTCTTGGCGGGATAGCCAAGCTCCACGTCAAAAGCAACATCGCCGTCGCTGAGCGTCAGGTTCTTGATAGCACGGGCCGACACAAAATCAACACCGGTATTGGGGTCGAGCACGGTTTTGAGGGCATCAAGCACGGATTGTTGGGACACGGTCATGTTTTTCTCCGAAAACGCCGAGTCTAGCCAAGACTGAATACACCTCACCGAATTCCGAAAATCCGGGTTTACCCAGGCACGCGCCGGTAACGCGAAGTTCACATGACCATTGACTATTTGAGCTTCGATCTCGATCACCTCAGGGGGTGAGAGTGCCAACAGCACCTGATGCAAAGCATGGGTGTTGGGGTCAGGTCTTGAAATATCGCACTGTTGCTGCGAGCGCAGCATGGCAGTCCATGGCGACTGGAGGCCTGGATTGCTTCACTTCGTTCGCAATGACAAAACGGCTCCTGATTCGCAAGGAACTTCAGCCATGCAACATCGGGGGTAGAAAATCTCCCCCAAACTGCCAATAACAGCCAAACCAGCGATGGGAAATCGACCGAAATGCGTCTGAATTTCGCCCCGAATGACCTCCTTGGTGTATTGGCCGAACTCCATGGCTCCTAAGAAACAGATAGTATGTTGACAATCAAAACTATAGCTATCTGCGCACTCTGCATAATGGATTGAGGACGATTTGGCCGATAAATCCAGGCAACTTGCACCGCCGGGCTGACCCCTGTATTTTCGAGAACGCCTGGCCTTGGTGGGGACCGCGTTGACAAAAGCGAACATTGGTGTGAAGTTTGATCTACCTCAAAAAGTGGTCACGCCGTGCTTTGGACAATGCAACGCTGCATATGTCATCAAGCAACAACCCCATGAAAAACTTGTCTCTTAAACTTAAACTGTTCCTTTTGGCGCTTGTCGCCACGGTTGCGCTGGCCACGATCATTGGTGTTGGACTGAAAGCACAGTCGCAATTGGTTGGGGCATCCCATGAAATTGGCGAAGTGCGATTGCCGTCCATCGTCGGCTTGGCCAAGATGAATGTGTCTCTGGCAGAATTGCGCTCGATCAACCGCCATGTCGCGTTTTACGAGCTTGAGTACAAGAGTCAAACCGGCTTTGTCAACGACCTCGCGGCCCGCGCTGGTGCCTGGAAGGGATACCAGGAAGGTTTCAAGATTTATGAACCGCTGCCCCAAACCAAAGAAGAGGCCGCTTTGTGGGGAGACTTCCTCAAGCAGATTGACGCTTCAAAGGCAGCCGATGCCAAGTTGGCAGAAGTTGTCGTTGCACTGGGTCAAAACACGGTTGAAAAACGGCAAGTAGAACTGTTCAAAGACTACTACCGCCACATGGAGATCATTGACCATCTGTATGAAAAGACCGATGCAATTCTGGAACAGATCGTCAGGCTCAACGAAGAGGTGGGCAAGGCAGAGGTAGCAGGTGCCACCAATGCGGCTGAGCAGGCCAAGGTGCTGTTGCTCGGAAGCGGCGCTGCGGCAGCTGTCATGGTTCTTTTGGCATGTGTTTGGATTGCCACAAGTATTTTTAGTCAACTCGGTGCAGAACCAAAGATGGTCGTTGACCTGGCGAGCCAGATCGCGGCGGGCGATCTGGGCTACACCTACACACTCAAGGCTGGCGACACAACCAGCCTGCTGGCCTCTGCCAAGCGGATCAGCGATTCTGTCAAGGCGCTGGTGCAAGACGTGCGCCGCCTGTCTGATGCCGCCGTCCAAGGTGATCTGGCAACCCGCGCCGACCCGGGCCTGCATCGTGGCGACTACCGGGCCTTGGTCGAAGGCGTGAATGGCACCCTGGACGCGGTCATCAGTCCGCTGAACATGGCTGCCAGTTACATTGACCGTATTTCCAAGGGCGACATACCTCCCCCATTACCGTGGTCTATCACGGTGACTTCAACGTTCTCAAGACCAACCTGAACAAAGCCATCGAAGCCGTGAATGCTTTGGTGGCTGATGCCAACAGGCTGGTTGAATCTGCCGTCAGCGGCCATTTGTCTACCCGCGCTGATGCCAGTCAGCACCAAGGCGATTTTGCTCGCATCATCCAGGGCGTGAACGATACGCTGGACGCGGTGATTGGCCCGCTCAGCGTGGCGGCAAGTTGTGTCGAGCGCATTGCCAGGGGCGACATTCCGATGCCCATTTCCGAGCCCTATCAGGGCGACTTCAATACCCTGAAAAACAACCTGAACCAGGCCATCGCTGCTGTCAACCTGATGGCAGCCGATGCCAACACCTTGTCAGCGGCAGCCGTCGAGGGCCGTCTGGATGCGCGCACTGACGCACAAAGACACCAGGGTGATTTCCGCAAAATCATTCAGGGCGTGAACGACACGCTGGATGCCATCGTGACCCCATTACAGGAAGTCCAGGGCGTGTTGCATGGCATGGAAAACGGCGACCTGACCCAGACCGTGAATGGCCAATACCGCGGCGACTTTGCGCAGCTCAAAAACGCCGTCAACAACACGGTGGAAAAGCTCGCCAGCACGGTGTCTGAAGTTCGAAGTGCCAGCGATGCCCTTACAGGCGCGGCCAATCAAGTCAGCGCTACTGCTCAGTCGTTGTCGCAGGCAGCCAGCGAACAGGCGGCCAGCGTTGAGCAGACCACCTCCTCGATCGACACCATGTCAGCCTCCATCAGCCAAAACAGTGAAAATGCCACGCTGACCAATGGCATGGCCACCAAGACCTCCAAAGAAGCGGTTGACGGCGGTGATGCCGTCACGCAGACCGTGGCAGCCATGAAGCAAATTGCCGCCAAGATTGGCATCGTGGATGACATTGCCTACCAAACCAATTTGCTCGCCCTGAACGCGGCCATCGAAGCGGCACGCGCAGGGGAACACGGAAAAGGCTTTGCTGTGGTTGCCGCCGAGGTCCGCAAACTGGCTGAACGCAGTCAAGAGGCTGCCAAAGAGATTGGTGATCTGGCCACCAAGAGTGTTTCAACTGCCGAGCGGGCCGGCAAACTGCTTGACGAAATCGTGCCCAGCATTCAAAAAACCAGCAAATTGGTGCAGGAAATTGCTGCGGCCAGCACTGAGCAAAACGAATCGGTGGTGCAGATTGGTGGAGCTATGGGACAACTGTCCAAGGCCACCCAGCAAAATGCATCGGCTTCGGAACAGCTCGCGGCCACCAGCGAAGAGTTGTCAGGTCAGGCCGAACAGTTACAGCAATCGATTGCGTTTTTCAACACCGGGGAAGATGCGCCGGTGCTACGCAGCCGGCATGAACCGGCGGTCATGGAACGTCGGGCAGCAGCGCCCCGATTGACAGCCAGCTTATCGCCAAAAGGATCCAACTTCCGGCCCTATTAAGCCCAATGCCACGCGTTGGATGCGGCAATGCACTTGATTAACGCTTGGCCTTGGCCAACGCCAGATTCCACAGCGCAATCAGTTGCGCGTACTCGTCATTGGCGACCTGCAGGTTCAACGCAAACACTTTGAGTGTGGCGAGATCAGGCATGCTGGTCTGCTTCGACACGGCAATGTCACTTCGCATGCAGCGGCGATTTTTTCCAGCCCTATTGGAACCACCACCATGAACCTGACCGATCTGCAACACCAAATCACACAATCCGTCGAAGCCACATCGACATTGTTCATTTGTATGCCAATGCTGGTTTTATTGATCCCACCCGGCCCAACACGCAGTCAACGGCGCTGATTTGTTCCAGCTCAAATTTCTCAACCCGACACCCGCCTGGCTATCGGATTTGCCTCAGAATGCACCCACGTTAACCACCCAGTACCGTTGCCCACAAAAGACAAAGGGCCCGAAGCGTCAACTGCGGGCACCTGCTTATTCAAAGCCCAGCTAAACAAGCGGATTACAACGACGCAATGCGCCCATCAGTGCCGCCAGAAATGGGATATTTGTGATTTCTGCATCCCTTCATGGCACATTTGATGCGTCAGGCAAAGTTGCTTTCGGCAAAAGACCATTTCACCAGCTTGTCCAGGAACGTCTCAACAAACTTCTGGCGCAGGTTGCGGTAGTCGATGTAGTAGGCGTGCTCCCAGACATCGACAGTCAGCAGAGCATTGTCAGCCGTGGTCAGCGGGGTACCAGCAGCACCCATGTTGACAATATCCACCGAACCATCGGCCTTTTTCACCAACCAGGTCCAGCCCGAACCAAAGTTGCCAACGGCGGACTTGACGAAGGCCTCTTTGAAAGCGGCGTAGCTTCCCCACTTGGCGTTAATGGCCGTGGCCAGCGCGCCTGTGGGTTCACCGCCACCGCTGGGGGTCATGCAGTTCCAGAAAAAAGTGTGATTCCAGATTTGAGCGGCGTTGTTGTAGATGGCACCGCTGGATTTCCTGACAATCGATTCCAGATTCATGGCTTCGAACTCGGTGCCCTTTTGCAGGTTGTTCAGATTCACCACATAAGCGTTGTGGTGCTTGCCATGGTGGAATTCCAGGGTTTCTTTGGAATAGTGGGGGGCCAGAGCATCAATGGCAAAAGGCAGGGCAGGCAGGGTATGTTCCATGGTTCCTCAGTGTGAAGTTGCAAAGGCGCAAATTGTAGGAAGTTTCAGCCCAGCAGGCTGACCACGGTCAAATCAACCGTGCCGTCATGAAGGGTGGCCCGGATGGCCTGACCCATGGCCAATTGCTGACAACTCGCCACTGCGGCACCGCACTCGTCGCTGAGCCAGGCGTAGCCCCGCTCAAGCACCAGTTGCGGGTCGAGCAACCCCAGCCGCAGCGCCGCCCGGTCCAGCCGCTGTTGATGGTTCCGCAGTCCGCGTTGCAGCGCCAGCGGCAGTTGCTGAGCCAGTGCGTCAAGTTGCTGCTGATGCCGCTGCAAGGCGTGGCGCGTGACCACTTGCAGGGTCTGGCCAGAGCGGGCCAGCCGCAAACTTTGCGCCGCCAGCCGGGATGATGGGCGGCCCAGCCGACTGACCACCTGGTCAAGACGCTGGTTTTGACGATCCAGTTGACGGTTCAAACCGTCTTGCAGTCGGCGCTGCAGCCCCTCCAGCGTGCGCAGCCAGACCTCGCGCGGCTGCGCCACCAGTTCAGCTGCCGCAGTGGGCGTGGGCGCGCGCAGGTCGGCCACAAAATCGGCCATGGTGAAGTCAGTCTCGTGCCCGACCCCGGACACCACCGGCACCGGACTTTGCGCCAGCATACGCGCCAGTTGCTCGTCGTTAAAAGCCCAAAGGTCTTCCATGGCACCACCGCCACGCACCAGCAGAATCACTTCAATGGCCAGGGGTCCGGGCTGGTGAATTGCACCATGTTTAGAGACAAAATTGGCCTCCAGCCCTTTTCCAACCTGCGCTAGCAGATACAAACTTGATAGCGCCTTGATCAACTCGGATGGCGCACTGCTACCCTGCACGGAAGCCGGTGCCAACACCACCGCGATATGCGGCACGCGACGTTGCAGGGTGCTCACCACATCGTACAACGCCGCCGCACCCAATGAGGTGACCAGGCCGATGGCACGCGGCATGGCTGGCAAAGCACGTTTGCGCGCCACATCAAACAGGCCCTCGGCCTCGAGTTTGACCTTGAGCTTGACGAACTGCTCAAACAGACTGCCCAGCCCGGCGCGGCGCATCCGTTCCACAATTAATTGCAGATCGCCGCGTGGCTCGTAGACCCCGAGTCTGCCGTGCACTTCCACCAATTCACCATCCCGGGGAGAGAAATCAAGCTCGGTGGCGGCGCGTTTGAACAAGGCGCAACGTAGCTGCCCGGTGGCATCCTTGAGCGAAAAATAGCAATGTCCGCTGGTGGCACGGGAAAAGCCCGACAACTCACCCCGTACCAGCACCGGATTAAAACGGGCCTGTAGCGCATCGGCCACGGCCCGGCACAAGGCCCCAACCTGCCAAATACGCGGCTCTGGTATCGATCCGGCGGTGTCAAGCACGCGAAAACCCCCTTGACAAAATCTCCCCTGCTGATCTAGCGCGCAAAAGTCTTCCACAGTTCGACGGAAGTACTGCAACCCCAAAATGCGTAGCGAGATATCTCGCATATTCGTCAAAGATCATTGATTTCATTGAATTTATTGCTGCCTAAATAATCATCAATCCATCACAAGCCACGTTTGACGCGGCTTGCGGCCATTTCCGCAGTGGGTTCTCCACAAAGTTATCCACAGAAATTGTGCGCGACACAGGCCGATCAGGGCACTTCTTCTGACACCGGCACCGCATTCAAGGCATGGATGTCTGACGCAGGTTGCGGGTTTGGCGCTGCGCCATAATCGCACAGCATTTCATCAGTGGAGTCCCAATTTGTTTTCCATCATACAAGCCGCAGGCTGGCCGATCTGGCCATTGATTGCCTGCTCAATACTTGCCCTGGCGCTGGTCATTGAGCGCTTTGTCAGCCTGAAAATCAGCAAAGTGGCACCGCCGAAATTGCTCGATGAAGTGCTGACGGTGACCCGCCAGGCGGTGCCCGGCCCGGATGTGGTGAGCCAACTGGAAAAAAATTCGGCGCTGGGTGAAGTTCTGGCCAGCGGGTTGTGGGCGCTCAACGCCAACCCGGGCTGCAGTGATGCAGAGCTTCGCGCTGTCATGGAAAGCGCCGGGCGTCTGGCGGCGCACCGGCTGGAACGTTACCTGAGCGCGCTGGCCACCATCGCCTCGGCGGCACCATTGATGGGCTTGTTTGGAACGGTGGTCGGGATGATCGAGATTTTTGGCTCCCAAACGCCCTCTGGTGCCACCGGCGGCAACCCGGCACAGCTCGCCCATGGCATCTCGGTGGCCTTGTACAACACGGCGTTCGGCCTGATTGTGGCCATACCATCGCTGATCTTCTGGCGCTACTTTCGGGCCCGGGTCGACGGCTACCTGCTGACGCTGGAACTGGCTGCGGAACGGTTGGCACGGCACTTGAACACCTTGCGCAAATAGCACCCGGTGGCCATGAACTTTCGTCCCCACCCCAAGGAAGAGCCCGAGATCAACCTGATTCCGTTCATCGACGTGTTGTTGGTGATCCTGATTTTTTTGATGCTCTCAACCACCTACAGCAAGTTCACCGAGTTGCAGCTCAAACTGCCGGTGGCCGATGTCGATGCACAGCGTGATTACCCCAGGGAGGTGTTGGTATCGGTCAGCAGCGAGGGTGCCTACAGTGTCAACAAACTCGCCGTAGCTGGCCGTAGCGTGGCAGAGCTGAGCGTGGCCCTGCAGGACGGTGCCAAGGCCGGCAAGGAATCCGTCGTGATCATCCACGCCGATGCGGCCGCCCGCCATCAGGCCGTCGTCACGGTGATGGAGGCGGCCCGGCGTGCTGGCCTGACACAGATCACCTTCGCCACCCAATCGTCAACCTCGGGCAGCGCTCCCTGAAACCATGCCGGATGTGCCGGGCAGCATCGGTTGGCAACACACGCTGGCCCAGGCCTGGAGGCGACGCGGCCTGCTGGCCTGGCTGCTGTGGCCGCTGTCGCTGATTTATCGGCTGCTGGTGACCAGCCGCAGGTTGCTCTATCAGGGTGGTTTACTGGCTTCAGCGCGTTTGCCGGTACCGATCGTCGTGGTCGGCAACGTGGTGGCCGGCGGTGCCGGCAAAACCCCGGTAGTGATCGCTCTGGCCGAGCATTTGCAGCAACGCGGCGTTCGGGTCGGCATCATTTCGCGTGGTTATGGGCGCAACACCCGGGGCTGCCTGGAGGTCACACGAGAGCGCAGCGCGCAAGAAGTGGGAGATGAACCCGCGCTGATTCACCGCCGCACCGGCGCACCGGTTTTTGTCGCCACCCAGCGTGTGCAAGCGGCCTGGGCGCTACTGACAACATACCCAGAAACCCAGATCATCCTGAGTGACGATGGTTTGCAGCACCTGGGTTTGCAGCGCGACCTGGAAATCGGGGTATTCGACGACCGGGGTGTGGGCAACGGTTTTTTGCTGCCAGCCGGCCCGCTGCGCGAAGCCTGGCCGCGTCCATTGGATCTGCTGCTGCACACCGGGGCGTGCCCGGCATTTGGCGGGTTTCAGGGACAGCGCCAACTTGCCACGGCAGCGGTTCGAGCTGACGGCACTTCGGTTTTGCTGGACAGCACGGTGACTGGACCGACCCTGGCGCTGGCTGCGATTGCACAGCCCGAGACATTTTTTGCCATGCTGCACGCTCGCGGGGTCCGACTTGATGCCACCCTGGGGCTTCCGGATCACTATTCTTTTGATAGCTGGTCACGCAATCATTACAAGGGCTACACCCTTATTTGTACTGAAAAAGATGCTGTCAAACTGTGGCAACATGCACCGCAGGCGCTGGCGGTTCCCTTGTACTTTTCGTTGCCGCAAGCGTTTTGGCAAGGGTTCGACGCGCGCATCGACACCTTGCTTGACCCCAACGGGCAAGGCAAAACGCTATCATTACGCCATGGACACACGACTACTTGAATTGCTGGTATGCCCGGTCACCAAGGGACCGCTGGAATACAAACGTGAGGCGCAAGAGCTGATCTCGCGCAGCGCCCGTCTGGCTTACCCGGTACGCGACGACATTGCGATTCTGCTGGAAAATGAGGCCCGGGTTCTGACTGACGAGGAGCTCGGCTTGTGAAGTTGATCCATGACACCCACCAGGAGCCGATGCTGTGACATTTACAGTACTGATTCCAGCGCGACTGGCTTCAACACGCCTGCCCAACAAGCCGCTGGCTGACATCGCCGGCGTGCCCATGGTGGTTCGCGTGGCGCAACGGGTGCTTTCCATGCACACCGAGTCATTCAAGCCGCGTGTCATCGTTGCGGCCGACAGCGAGCAAATCGTCACGGCTTGCCAAACCCATGGGGTTGACGTGTTACTCACACGGGTCGACCATGCCTGCGGCAGCGACCGCCTGGCGGAGGCTTGTGAATTGCTCCATCTCGGCGACGAAGACATCGTGGTCAACGTGCAGGGTGATGAACCACTGATTGACACCGTCCTCGTGCTGGCCGTTGCCAATTTGTTGAAAAAAAGGCCTCTGGCGCAGATCAGCACTGCGGCCCATGCTATTGACTCAATAGCAGATTTTTACAATCCGAACATTGTCAAGGTGGTGCTCGACGCACGCGACATGGCTTTGTACTTCAGTCGTGCGCCGATCGCCTACCCGCGCAACACGCCTGAGCAATTACCCCAACCGGCACCACTGCGGCACATTGGCATTTATGCCTACCGGGTGGGTTTTTTGCGGGCTTTTCCCAAACTGCCACAGGCACCCATTGAGCAAACTGAATTGCTGGAGCAATTGCGCGCCATGTGGCATGGCTACCGCATTGCCGTGCATGTGACTGACTGTGTGCCCGGCCCAGGGGTCGATACGGCCGAGGACCTGGAACGGGTGCGACACCTGTTCACGCCCTGAGCGAACACTGTAAGGCGGGCAATAGCCGGCACATGCTATTCTTTCGCCAACGCTGGTGCACAAAGCCGTTATCCAAATCGCTAACGTCGGCAACTATCTTCCAACATGACCCGAGGACAAACATGAAACTGATTTTGTTGGGCGCACCTGGCGCCGGCAAGGGCACCCAAGCCACCTTTATTTGTCAAAAATACGGCATTCCGCAGATTTCCACCGGAGACATGCTGCGCGCTGCCGTCAAGGCAGGGTCCCCACTGGGGGTGCAAGCCAAGCAGGTGATGGATGCCGGTGGCCTGGTCAGCGACGACCTGATCATCAACCTGGTCAAGGAACGTATTGCCCAACCAGACTGCACCCATGGCTTTCTGTTTGACGGCTTTCCACGCACCATTCCACAAGCCGATGCCATGAGAGCCGCTGGTGTCAAGCTCGACTATGTGCTGGAAATTGATGTGCCGTTTGAGGCCATCATCGACCGCATGAGCGGGCGCCGCTCGCACCCGCCATCAGGGCGCACCTACCACGTCAAGTTCAATCCGCCGAAAGTGGCCGGTATCGACGACATGACCGGTGAACCACTGGTGCAGCGTGACGATGACAAGGAAGAAACCGTCAAGAAACGCCTTGACGTGTACAGCGCCCAAACCCGCCCGTTGGTGGATTATTACGGCAACTGGGCCAAGGTCGAGCCCGCCACCGCCCCCAAATACCGCGCCATCAGCGGCACGGGTGGCGTGGAAGACATCACAGCGCGGGCCTTTGCCGCCTTGACCAACTGAAAATGTTCTTCGGCCCTCAACCGTGACGGAATTTTCAACAGGAAATTGGAGCCAATCATGAAGATCAAGACTTTTTTGACAATCGGACTCTCCTTGGTCGCCGTGTTTGCCGCTGGCAAATCACACTTCGGGGGCGGCCTGCAAACTGAATCAGTGTGACATCAGTGCCAGCATTAGCGCGATTCTGGCCTTGACGGGCGACAATCCCTTGGAATGCGCAAACTCCGACGTTGCTGCAGCTAGTACCCGCCCGTTGGCGCAGCGGGTTGACCGCACCACCTGGATCCCTTGGGCTTGCGCCCGCCGCAGAGCCGCTTCCAGGGTCTGGTGGAGGGTTCCATTGCCAGTTCCAGCAACTACCAGGCCACGAACGGGTCGCACATCTGGCCATAGTCGCAGCAAGGCATCCACCAGATCACCCCCACAACCCGCGTGACTCATGACAATTTCGACGCGTGGCCACACGGTTCCATTTGCTATTTTTTCAATAGCTGGCCGCGCATATCCATCCATCGCTACAGGCCAATTGCGCAATAATCTGAGTTTCCCCTCCTCGACGTAGGCCAAGGCCCCGGCATCGCCTGAACTGAACGCATCCAGGCGATAGGTGTGGCTTTTTTGTACATCCAGCGCAGTGTGAACCACACCCGCACAGACAACAACCACACCCAGCGCGCCGGCCGTCAATGCAGTTGCAACAGCATCCATCAGGTTCTGCGGACCATCTGGTGCCAGCGCCGATGCCGGGCGCATGGCACAGGTTAAAACGACAGGTTTGGCATTGATCAACGCCAGTGGCAAAACGGCTTGCAGAAAATAGGCGGTTTCCTCCAGTGTATCTGTGCCATGGGTGATCACCACGCCAGCCACATCTGCCTTGGCAAGGTGATGATGCACGCGCTGGGCCAGCGCCTGCCAGATCGCAAAGTCTATGTCCTTGCTATCGACCTGCGCCACCTGCTCGCTGTGCAATGGGTGGCCCGCCAGCACGCCTTGCAAGCCTGGCACAGCCCGCAGCAGCTCACCAATGCCAACCTGCGCTGCCGTGTAGCCAATGTTGTCGCAAGCGCTCTGTGCCTGCCCGGCAATGGTGCCACCGGTGCCCAAAACCACTAGTTTTGTTGCATTTTGATCAAATTCCACTTGCAGTCTTTCAAAAACTGATTAAAAATACAGTTACTGGATATGAAAACAGTGCTTGTGATCTATCCAGCGCCACCGGTTTTGCCGCCCACACCTTGTGCCGTTCAGCCTTGTTTTATCAGGAGTCATTATGCTCACCAGACCCAAGTTGACAGACCGCCAGCAACAAATCCTTGATCTTATCCAGAGTGCTATCACCCGGACCGGTGCACCCCCGACCCGTGCCGAAATTGCTGCCGAGCTGGGCTTCAAGTCTGCCAACGCTGCTGAAGAGCATTTGCAAGCACTGGCGCGCAAAGGTGCCATTGAGCTGGTCAGCGGCACTTCGCGCGGCATTCGGCTACGTGGTGATGTTTTACGCTCCATCAATGAATCGCGCAGCCAGCAGTTTGCGGCACCGCTAGGTATGCTGGCGCAACTGGCCCTGCCCCTGATTGGCCGGGTAGCCGCCGGATCACCGATTCTGGCGCAGGAACATGTAGACCGGACTTATTACATTGAGAGCAGCCTGTTTCAGCGCAAACCCGACTATCTGCTGAAAGTACGCGGCATGTCCATGCGTGATGCCGGCATCATGGACGGTGACCTGCTGGCAGTACAGACCACTCGGGACGCAAAAAACGGACAGATCGTGGTAGCACGCCTGGGCGACGAGGTCACGGTCAAGCGTTTTATGCGCAACAAAAACCTCATTGAGTTGCACCCCGAAAACCCCGACTATCAAACCATTGTGGTTGAACCCGGTGAGCCTTTCGAGATAGAAGGTCTGGCCGTTGGCCTTATCCGCAACACCATGCTCATGTAGCGCACACTGCCAGCGCCTCAGTTCATGGGTGCCCGGCAACCCAATCAATTCGCCCACCTGACACACCCATTCAGCCCAAGGTCACAAGATGAACGTTCCGCCCAGCAACATGCAGATCACCACGCCACTCAAGGCCCTCTGGCACTGGCTAATGGCCAAGCCTGTTGCCAGAAGCCGCACCGGTCAGACCAGCCCAAGCAGCCAGCCTGCGCATGCCTGCATCAGCACACTGCGCAGCCAGATGCTGAACTCGCCGACACGCATCGGCATCCGACCGGTCATGCATCAGCCCTTGCGGGTGCTGCGCGTCATTGACACCGACCTGACTGCGGCTCATGCTGGTCGTTTGCGCATTTCAGGACGCATGGCCGATGTCTGTGCCGAGCTGGATCGGCTGGCTGCCTGCGAAGCCAGACTGCACTGAATGCAGCGCCGCTGGTACACCAAATCGCATGGCAGCGACCTGTCACCATACGGCAGCCAAAATGGGTAAATTTCATTAAAACGAAAGAGGAACCCGATAACACCAAGGCACAATTGCAGCATGAATATTGTGATACTTGATGACTATCAGGATGCCGTCAGAAAACTGGCCTGCGCAACCAAGCTGGAGGCTTTTCAGGCCAAGGTCTACACCAACACAGTGAAAGGGCTAGGTCAGTTGTCAGTGCGACTCAAAGATGCCGATGTGATCGTGCTGAACCGTGAGCGCACCCATTTGCCGCGCGCGCTGATTGAAAAACTGCCAAAACTCAAGCTGGTCGTACAAACTGGGCGGATTGGCTCACATATTGATATCAATGCCTGTACCGAACGCGGCATTGCTGTCGCCGAAGGCACTGGCTCACCGGTGGCGCCGGCTGAGTTGGCCTGGGCGTTGATCATGGCTGCGGCTCGACGCTTACCCCAATACATCGGCAACCTCAAGCATGGTGCCTGGCAACAGTCTGGCCTGAAGTCCAGTGGCATGCCTGCCAATTTTTGCATGGGAACGTCGATCAAAGGGCGCACCCTCGGCATTTGGGGCTATGGCAAGATCGGGCAACTGGTGGCGGGCTATGGCAAGGCGTTTGGCATGCGAGTTCTGGTGTGGGGTCGGGAGGCGTCACGCGAGCGGGCAGTACTTGACGGATTTGATATCGCCAGCACGCGTGAAGAGCTGTTTGAACAGGCCGATGTACTGACACTTCACTTGCGCCTGACAGAAGAAACCCAGGCCATGGTCCGGCTTGAAGACCTGTCCCGAATGAAACCGACGGCACTGCTGATCAATATTTCTCGAGCCGAGTTGTTGGAGCCCGATGCGCTGTTGAGCGCGCTTAACCGCGGTCGCCCTGGTATGGCGGCCATCGATGTGTTTGAATCAGAGCCCATTTTGCAAGGTCATGCACTATTGCGACTGGAAAACTGCATCTGCACACCCCACATTGGTTACGTTGAGCAGGACAGTTACGAGCTGTATTTTGGTGCCGCTTTTGACAATGTGGTGAACTTCATCAAGGGTCGTCCAACCAACATTGTTAACCCGGGTGCACTGCAAGTTCGGCGTTAAGCGATGCAGAAATTGCGAATATACCGTTGATGGCGAGTAAAGTGGATCCTGGATTTAGGACAAAAATTTTAGCTGTCTTCAAATCAAGGAAATCCAAATCATGAGTGAAACCAAGAAACGCAAATTCCACACGCCAGAGTACAAAGCCAAGGTGGCGCTGGAGGCATTGCGAAGCGGCAAGACCAT
>JAIFMA010000045.1 GCA_020048795.1 Rhodoferax sp. | reverse complement strand
CTTCTACGCCACACATTTGCTCGAACAGGCCGAGCGTGAAGGCGCGCAGGTGTTCAACAAACCCCGGGCGCTGCGCGATCACCCGGAAAAGCTGGCGATCATGGAGTTTCCCGGGTTCATTGGCCCCACGCTGGTCACGCGCGAGGTGCAAGACATTCGTGACTTTCATGCCGAGCACCAGGACATCATCCTCAAACCGCTCGATGGCATGGGCGGCATGGGCATCTTCCGCGTCAAGCAAGATGGCCTGAACCTGGGCGGCATCATCGAAACGCTGAACCGGGACGGCACCCAGAGCGTGATGGTGCAGAAGTTCTTGCCCGCCATCGCCCAGGGCGACAAGTTCTTGCCCGCCATCGCCCAGGGCGACAAGCGGGTGCTGGTGATTGGTGGTGAGCCGGTGCCGTATTGCCTGGCGCGTATTCCCCAGGGCGGCGAGGTGCGGGGCAATCTGGCTGCCGGTGGCAAGGGGGTGGCGCAGGCCCTGACGGCGCGTGACCGCGAGATTGCCGGGGCGATCGGACCGGTGCTGGCCAGGCGCGGGCTGCTGCTGGTCGGGCTCGATGTGATTGGTGACAGCCTGACCGAGATCAATGTCACCAGCCCGACCTGCTTTCAGGAGATTTTTGATCAGACCGGGTTTGACGTGGCGGCCATGTTTGTGCAGGCCCTCGAGGCCGCGCAGATGCGCTCGCACTGAGGCGCCGGCCCCACGGGCACCACCGGCACCGGGCCATGCGGGTCAGTGATGGGGGCCGGGCGTGGCGGTGCGGCGCATTGGCAACTACAGTGGGCCAGGGTGCCATCGACAAACACCTTGAGCTCCCCCGGTGCCAAGGTGGTCCAGTCCTCATCGGTGGTCAAAGGTTCGGTCACCACCACCGCCAGCCGGTCCTCGGGGCTGTTGAGTTGCGCCAGGTTGACCGTCACATCGTCATCTTTCAGATGCACCTGAGGGAATGGATGGGCCCGCAGCACGTAGCACAACTTGGTGGTGGCGTGGGCCCACAGCGCCTGACCGTTGCTGAGCAAAAAGTTGAAGGTGCCGTGCCGGGAGATTTGCGGAATCAGCTCCTGCAAGGTGCGGGTGAGTTCATCCACGCTGGGCACATCGGCATGGGATTTGGTCAGCTCCTGCATCAGCCAGCAAAAAGCCCGCTCGCTGTCGGTATTGCCGACCGGTCTGAAGTGGCCATGCAGGTAGGGGGCATAGTTTTTCAGGTCGCCGTTGTGGGCAAACACCCAGTAACGGCCCCACAGTTCGCGCACAAACGGGTGACAGTTCTCCAGTGTCACGCTGCCCACGGTGGCCTTGCGCACATGCGCCACCACGTTGTGGCTTTTGATCGGGTAGCTCTTGAGCATTTGCGCCATCGGTGAGGTGGCGGCGCTTTGCTTGTCGACAAAATGCCGCACGCCCTTGCCGGGGCTACTGTCGTTGCTCTCAAAGAAGGCAATGCCCCAGCCGTCGCCATGGTGATCAGTGCAGCCGCCGCGCTGCGAAAATCCGGCAAAACTCAAGGTCAGACTGGCCGGCAGGTGGCTGTTCATTCCCAGTAACTGGCACATGTGCGATTTTCCTGTTGGTCCTATGGTGTCAATCCGATGGCAAGTGTTTTGCAGCTTAACGATTTCCAGACCAGATTCAAAGGGTGCCTGCAAGAAAAAGATGAAATCGCGATTGGTAGCGAGTATGCTCTTGAATGTTTGCCACGTTGAGCACCATCAAGTGGCCTTTTGGCCCGTTGTGCCTGGTTATAGGACCACTTTTGAGAAAGCTGTTTTGAAGAGACGATCTGGAATTGTTGCGCTTGCTTTGGCGGCCCTGCTGGCGAGCCTGGCACCGGGCCTGCACGCCCTGACCATGGGTGAGCCGCGGGGTGCGGTGGTCATTGGTCGGCCACTGGATGTATCGGTGCTGGTGCAGGCCGCAAGCGGCGACGACCTGGCCGCGTCCTGCTTTGCGGCCAACGTTTTCAACGCTGACGCTCGCCAGAGCAAACCCAAAGTGTCGGTGACTTCGACCACAGCAGAGTCGGCTGTGGTGCGAATCGAATCGGCCGGGGCGGTTGATGAACCGGTGGTCAGTGTCGAATTAAGCTTCAATTGTGGTTTTTTTGTGACAAGACGTTATGTTTTGTTGACGGACATTGAGCCGGCTGACGTGGCCCCCTCGACTGCAGCAGTCGCATCGGTGGTGCGCCTGGCGACTCCCGAGCAAGGCGGCTTGGTATCTGGTCGGCCAACGCTTTCGCCGTCCGGTGAGTCGGCCCCCGCGAAGCCAAGTCCGGTGGCGCAGCGCAAGCCTTTGGTGCCCGCGCAGGCCCGCAAAGCACAGGCCGGTGTGACAAAACCCAAAGCCCCGGCCAGTGCGCAGGCCAGCGCGCAGGCCGTCAAACCGGTGGTGTCGCCCAAGGCATCCGAACCGGCAACCGGTAAGGCGGTTTTGAAACTGGCTCCGCTGGAAGACTTTTCGGCGCGTATTGGCGCGCTGGAGTCGGCCAAACTTGCGGCACCCGCCGCAGAGGTCTTGCAGCAAACCCAGCAAATTGCCTCGTTGCAAGCTGATATCAAGGCTTTGCGGGATATCGCGACCAAGAGTGATGCGCAGTTGCTGGTTCTGAAAGCCCAACTGGAACTGGCGCGGTCGCAGCAAATTTCGCTGGCCTGGATTTACGCCCTGGGGCTGTTGGTGCTGGCCTGTCTGGCGGCACTGGTCTGGCTGGTGTGGCAACAGCGCCGCGCCCAGGTAGCGCCACAGCCTAAATGGCACGATTCACGCCAGCGCGTTGCCCCGGAGCCCACCGAGGTTGCTTCGCCCACCGAGAGCGCTTTGCCAACCCCGCCGATGGCAGTCGCATCTGCCGTGGTGCCTGCGGCAAACCGCCCGCCGGCTCGCTCGCCGGTCGCTGTTGACATCAACCCCGAACTGCTTGAGCCCGCACCCAAGGTCGCACCTGACCCGCCGCCGCCCACCCTGGCAAACGGTCTGGCTGGCCTGCACAGCTTCAGCGTGGAGTCGATTCTGGACATCCGCCAGCAAGCCGAGTTTTTTGTTTCGCTGGGACAAACCGAGCGGGCGCTGGAAATTCTCAAAAAGCAGGTGGCTTCCAGCAGCGAACCCAATCCTTTCATCTATCTGGACTTGCTGGCGCTGTTTCACTCAATGGGTCTGAAGACCGACTTTCGTGAGTACCGTGGCACCTTCAACCGGTTTTTCACGGGGGTCATGCCTGATTTTCCGGCCTTTCATCTGGAGGGCCAGGACTTGCTGGCCTACCCGCAAGTGCTGGAGCGTTTGGTGCAGGGTTGGCCCAGCGCCCAAACGCTGGTGTTGCTGGGCAGCTACATTTTTCGCTCTGAAAAGGTGTTGGCCCACGCGTCGTTTGATCTGGCTGCGTTCCGCGATTTGCTGATGCTCCACGCGCTGGCCGAAGCCGTGGCCACCGATTTGCCTTGGGACACGCTGTCGCCAGAATTTCAGCCTGACCGGCTGATGTCGTCCAGGGGTGAGTCTTCGGTGCTGACCCCAGAAGCCCTCAAGCCGGCCGATGCGGGGCGCCCTGCGCCGAGTGTCCGCCTGCCTGAAGCGCCTCACGAACAGTCGCTCGACATGGACTTTTCAGCTTTTGAAACTGGCCCCTCGTTGCTGGAGCAGGTGCCGTCCCCAGCCACTGCCAAGGTTTCACCGGGGATGTTGCCGCCCATGGATTCGCCACGAGCGCACTGGGAAAAAACCGGCAAGTCCAGCTAGCTGGCCCGGCCTTGTGGCCAGCCGATCACGGTACAGTGGCGCACATGCTGATCCCTGAACTTTCCGAGCCCAACCGACAAGCCCTGCTGCAAGCCGCCCGCCACGCCCAGCAGATGGCCTACGCACCGTATTCCCATTACCAGGTGGGTGCAGCGGTGCTGGACGAGCAGGGCCGCACCCACGCCGGTTGCAATGTCGAAAACGCGGCCTACCCCGAAGGCCTGTGTGCCGAGGCCGCCGCCCTGGCTGCCATGGTGCTGGCGGGTGGCACCCATGCGCAAGCGGTGCTGGTGGTTGGCAGTGGTGGCAACAACAACATCGGCTGGACCACGCCCTGTGGTGGCTGCCGGCAAAAAATGCGCGAATTTGGCGGGCCGGATCTGCCTGTCCTGACCGCCAACCAGGACCACACCGGACCCTGCTACACCCTGTCGCAGTTGTTGCCTGAGAGCTTTGGGCCCGATCACCTGGGCCAGCCCGCACCGATGCACCGTGCCTGATGCCAAAGCCATGACCATCATCGCTGACGCGCTTGCCACCATCACCCAACGAGCCCCCCATATTCAGCCCCGCATCGCCGTGGTGCTGGGCTCGGGTTGGGGTGGGTTGACCGATCACATCACCGATGCGGTTCAGGTTCCCTATGCCGAACTTGCCGGTTTTCCCCAACCCACCGTGGCCGGCCACGGCGGCGGTGCTGAGTGGGCGCCAACACGGCTATGAGACCGGCGCGGTGGATGGCATGGCGCTGCCGCTGCAAGTGCTGAAACAGCTCGGCTGCGATATTTTGGTGCAAACCAACGCCGCGGGCAGTGTGCGCCCGGACATGCCGCCGCAAAGCCTGATGCTGATCACCGACCATCTGAACCTGCCGCAACGTTCGCCGTTGCTGGGGCTACCCGGCAGTGATCGCTTTGTCAATATGGTTGATGCCTACGATCCAGCATTAAAAAGCCGTGTTTACGCCTGGTTTCTGGGGCCACAGTTTGAAACTCCGGCCGAAATCCGCATGGCCCAGCGACTGGGCGCTGATGCCGTGGGCATGAGTACCGTGCCTGAAACGATTCTGGCGCGCCATTTGGGCCTGCGGGTGCTGGCGCTGTCCTTCATCACCAACTTTGGTGCCGGCCTGTCCACTGAAAAGCTAAGCCACGCACACACGCTGCAACAGGCGCAAGAAGGCAGCGCACGGGCCAGCGCGTTGCTGGCCGACATCATCGCGCAGCTTCCTGAGGACAGCTGACCAGCCGCCTTGTGCGCGCCGTGCGTGGCAAGCTATTAACGAACGAGCATGGTTTGGGGCACCACGTATCATCCCAGTCAACATGAGCGCTTCAACTTTCATCCCCAATTGGCCGCACGAACTGCCAGGCAGCGCCCGTATCGCGCTGGCCTGCCTTGACCTCACCAGCCTGAATGACCACGACACCGAAGCCGACATTGCCAAACTATGCCAGCGCGCGCAAAGCCCGTTTGGCCCGGTCGCCGCGGTCTGCGTGTGGCCGCGACTGGCGACGTTTGCCAGGGCGCAACTGCCTGCACACATCGGGGTGGCGGCGGTGGCAAACTTTCCGCACGGCAGTGCCGACATGGAAGCGGCGGTGCACGACACCCGGCAGATTGTGCAAGCCGGTGCGCAAGAAGTGGACGTGGTGCTGCCGTATCAGGCGCTGATGGCCGGTGACCTGGCAACGGTGACGGCGCTGCTGAACGCGGTGCGCCAGGCCTGCCCGGGGCTGTTGTTGAAGGTGATTCTGGAAACCGGCGAACTGCAAACCCCGGCACTGATCGCGCACGCCAGCCAACTGGCGCTACAGGCTGGTGCTGACTTTTTGAAAACCAGCACGGGCAAAACCCCCGTCAATGCCACGCCCGCAGCCGCGCAGACCATGCTAGCCGCCATTGCAGCCAGCCCAAGAGCCCGTGATCATGTGGGTTTTAAGGCTTCAGGCGGCATCAGAACTGTGCAGGAAGCTATGGTTTATGAAGCACTGACAGAGCAATACCTGGGTGCTGCTGGCCTCGGTCCGAAACGTTTTCGCATCGGTGCCAGCAGCCTGCTAAGCCACATTGAAGTGGTGCTGGGCGGTGGCACCCCCACGCCCGGCGGTGTGCCGGGTGCCTACTGAGCCCCGGAGTCTTGCATGTACCACCCGGCCGAGAACCGAACCATGCTGGCCCAGGAAATTATCCGCATCAAACGCGACGGCGGCTCGCTACAGCGGCCCCACATTGACCACTTTGTGAGAGGCTTGGTGGACGGCTCGTGGAGCGAAGCTCAGGCCGCCGCGTTGGCCATGGCGATGTTTCTGCAAGGCCTGAGCCGGGACGAAACTGTCCACCTGACCGAGTCCATGACTTATTCGGGCCGGGTCATGGACTGGTCAAAAGCCAATTTGAACGGCCCGATTCTGGACAAGCATTCCAGCGGCGGTGTGGGTGACAAGATCAGCCTGATGC
>JAIFMA010000132.1 GCA_020048795.1 Rhodoferax sp. | reverse complement strand
TTGTTCCATGCCTGGCTTGGCCGTGCCGTCACCTACTGCAATCGGCGTTCCGTACTCCTGTCCATAGCTGATGACAGGCCAGCCATAGTTGGCCCGTCGGTAAGATTCGTGCAAAATCGGCCACTCGCCCTTAATCTCTGGTTTTTTGACTTCGCTCGATGTTGTTTGGTCTTGTTATGGTTCAAGCTCCTAACATATTGGGCACCGTATGACACAGACCACAGCGCGCGTAATTTATCCAGGGCTGCCTGATCCGCTGACCCCAGCCGATTTGCAGCAACTCTTCAATCCGAGTTTCGATGAGCGAAAGTGGGCACCAAGCGTCGCGCGGACCCCCGCGTCCCAGGTAGCGTTGCTGGTGCACCTGAAGATTTTCCAGACCATTGGGCGGTTTCTGCCTGCCGCTGATGTCCCGCTTGCGACCGTTGAGTACATGGCTCGCCGACTGACCGTTGAATCAGGGGCAACTCTGATTTGCCCAGACCGAACACTTTACCGGCATCGCCAGGCGATCCTCAATCGTTTAAAAGTGGTTGCTTGGGGAGCCGAGGCGCGTGCGCTGGCCCAAGCAACGATGTGTAAAACCGCCAAAGCTCGTACCGACCCAGCTGACATCATCAATTCGGCGATTGACGCGCTCATTCGGCATGACTTCGAATTGCCGCCTCTCGCTACGTTACGTCGGCTCGCCGGTACCTCGCACAGCAACATCAACACGGCCCAATGGACCGAAGTGTGTAGCCGCCTCAGTGCGGCGCAACAAGCTGTACTGGAAACATTGTTGGTCGTCGATCCGAAGACACAGAAATCGCCATTCGCCAATTTATGTTCAACGCCAGGCAGACCGTCGCGCAAGAATCTCAATGAGCTGATTGATCGTTATCAGTGGCTTCAAGGGCTTCCAAATCCAGCCACGGCGCTGCAATCGATCGCCGATTCAAAAATACTGCAGTGGGCTAATGAGGCCAGGCGGCTCAACGCACTCGAGTTACGGGAGTACATCACCCCACGGCGTCACACCTTGCTGATGGCAGTGATTCACGATGCGCGCGGCCAGGTCCTCGACGAACTGACACAAATGCTGCTCAGGCTCACCCGCAAAGTCGAGTGGAAAAGTGAGCTGCGCCTGACAGAGTGGTATCAAACACGGCGCAATAAAACCGATGCCCTCATCCGCGCATTTCGTGATTCACTGATCGTACACGGGTCGGCAGTTGACCCCGCGCAAAAGGTGTCCCTGGCAGAGGCGGTGTTTGCAGCGCAGGGTGGCCATGAGGCGCTCGCACAAAGCTGCGAAGAACACTTGCGTCATGAGAAACAAAACTGGCGCCCTTTCGCTCGGGCAGTGTTTGTTCCACTGCGTAGCGCTTTGGTGCGTTTGGTGGAAATATTGCCGCTGCAAGGCACGACAGCTGCAGATGGACTGCTACGGCTTGTCAGGTCGATCACAAGTGAAGCATCGCTTCAGACAGACTATTTGACCATTGACGGTGTAGCCCCCAATACGTTGCCGGGCGAATGGCATGACCTGTTGCATGACCATGCCAAAGACAAAAAGACGTTTAACCGGCGTCAATTGGAGGTCGTTGCCATTCTTGAGTTAATGACAGCGATCAAAGCAGGCGAAGTTTTCGTGTGCGGATCGTTGAGCTTCGATAGGTTCTGGGATCGACTTCCAACTGAAGCTGCAGACCCGGCCGCGGTCACGGCATATTCCACGGCACGCGGATGGACAGATGGCGCCGATGGCCTGGTCCGTGCGGTGAAAAGGGAGCTTGATCAGAATGCAAGCTTTCTAGATACGGCAGTGGGCAACGGCCAACAGGCGTACCTGCAGCGAGGAAGACATGGGCGGCCAGTCGTAACGCGGCTGCGCGCAGTGGTAACCCCCGAGACTGCGATCAACCTTGAGAACCAGATGATGGCGCACATGCCTGAGCGTGCTGTTTTGGAGGCGATTTCAAACACAGAACACTGGGCGCAATGGGGTCGGCACTTCGGACCCCCGTCCCGGCTGGGTCCCCAGATTAAAGATGCCAATCACCGTTACGTGCTCACGACATTTGCCTACGGCTGTGGGCTCGGCCCAACGGAAGCTGCGCGCCATCTTGGCGGAACTGTCTCTGCTGATCAACTGGCATTTACCGATCGCCGCCACGTCGACATTGCAGACCTACGTTCTGCCTCAGCAGACTTGATCAACCTATACGCCCAATTTGAGTTGCCGCAGCAATGGGGGACGGGTCAATCTGCTGCGGCTGACGGTACCCATTTTGAAACTTACGAAGACAATTTGCTTGCCGAGCACCATATCCGCTATGGCAAGACCGGTGGCATTGCCTATCGCCACGTTGCAGATAATTACATCGCGCTTTTCAGCCGTTTCATCGCCTGCGGCACCTATGAGGCAACCTACATTTTGGACGCATTGCTTCAGAACCTCTCCGATGTGAAGCCCAATCGCCTGCATGCAGACACCCATGGCCAGTCGGCAGCCGTCTTTGGCCTGGCATACCTGCTGGGAATTGAACTGATGCCGCGTATTCGGCGCTGGCATAACTTGACACTGTATCGGTCTGACAATGCGACCAGTTACGCAAGGATCAACTCGCTTTTTTCCGCAACGGTCAACTGGGTGCTGATCGCAGAGCACTATCCCCAGTTCATGCAACTCGCGCTGGCAATCCAAAGCGGAACCCTCGCACCCTCCACGGTTTTGGCGAAAATCAATAGCTACAGCACCAAAAATCGATTCGCCTTGGCCTTGAAGGAACTTGGAAACGCGGTACGCACAACGTACTTACTGGAATGGGTCATGGACGAATCTTTGCGCCGCACTGTCCACAAGGGAACGACCAAGATTGAGCGGCATCACAAGTTCGCCAAGCACCTCGCCTTCGGTGCTGGCGGCCATCTCCGGTCGAATGATCCGGCTGATCAAGAAAAGGCCATCATCTACAACGAACTTGTGACCAACGCGGTGGCGCTGCAAAACGTGGTGGATCAAACCCAAGCCCTTCATACGTTGAAGTCCAAGGGTGTCAACATCCGCGCGGCCGATTTGGCTTTCTTAAGCCCATACGCCACCAGTAAGCTCAAGCGATTTGGTGACTACCCAACTGACTTGAAACCTGAGACGATGCCGACTCGGATGACGTTGCCCGTGTAGGCTTTGATCGAAGTGGCCGATTTTGCACGAATCTTACCGACGGGCCTTGTGGTGAAACCAGCAACTTGATTCACACTCAATGGAAAAATGCCAAGAATGACACGTTAACAGTCCCTGGGTGAGGAAATCGCAAATTGCGTCAGCCATGGCGTGGCATTGTTGGCGGCAATCATCGCCGTCCCATTCTTGATGGCCTCTGCCCGCAATCAGAGCTCGGCCAGTTTCGTGGGTACCATCGTGTTCGCCACGACGATGGTTTTGCTCTATCTGGTGTCAACCCTCTACCACGCGGTCCCTGTCGGTCGCGCAAAGCGCATCTTTCAAAAGCTTGACCATAGTGCCATCTACCTCTTTATCGCGGGAAGCTACACCCCTTTTACCCTGGGTGTCCTTGGGGGTGCCTGGGGCTGGAGCCTGTTTGGGCTGGTCTGGTCACTGGCAGCCACCGGCATCGCGCTCAAAGCCTTTGACCGTTTATCTCATCCTTGGTTGTCAACAGGTCTTTATCTTGCCATGGGTTGGCTGGTCATCATTGCAGCGGTTCCATTGTTCGAGCGGGTGCCCTTGCCTGGGGTGCTGTGGTTGGTGGCTGGCGGCTTGGCTTACACGGTGGGCGTGGTGTTTTTCGTGCTGGACTCCCGTCTGCGGTATTCACACGCCGTTTGGCACGGCTTTGTGGCATTGGGTACCGGTTCTCACTTTGTTGCAGTACTCGGATATGCGGCTTAGATTCTCTGCTGTTGTCACGGCATAGGTCACCAAAACACAAGTGCGGCTCAAAACGACGAGCCTGGTGTCTGCAAGAAGGCTTGCTCCTGCTCAGTTGAGGTTCGACCCAAAATGGCATTGCGATGGGGGTAGCGCCCAAACTTCTCAATGATCGTCCTGTGACGCTGTGCGCCCTCCATCCCGGGCTGGGAATATAGTCGCTCAGCTTGTTCATGAATCAGACTTGATTCGCTGTGCATGAAGGGCATGTAGGCAAAGACTCGATGATCGGCCGACAGCAACTGGTCTTGCCCGCTTGCGACCAATTCTTGTGCCAATACCAAGACCTGAGGGTCATGTGCAAAGGCTTCAGGAGTGTCACGGAACATATTTCGTGAAAACTGGTCGAGGACAACGATCTCTGCCAAGCGGCCTTCTGGCGTAGCTCTCCACTCGAATAATTGGCCGCGAACAGCAGCTTGGTGGACGGTGCCAAAGCGCTCACGAATGGCTAAATCTAACTTTTCGTCCTTTGCAAAGCGCTGTCTGTCGCTCAGTTCATGAAACCAGAATTCGAGGATGTCTTCCTTTTGCATTGGGTGACCTTATGTCTGGAGTGTTGACGGGGTGATTTTGTACTACCGCAGATCACCCTCCCCAGGCGGGTGACTCTCATGACTGCCGCTTGTACCCAATGCCGACCATCGCCGCCAACGCGGGGTAACCAGGATCGAGATCGCTGGTGACGATGCAAAAGTGAGTCCATCGTTACACCAGTTTCTTTTTGCATGATCATCTGTGACAGTCGCCTCCCGATTCGAACATCGGCAAAATCTTACCGCGTCAGTTGCGTAAATTTGGTGATACTGGATGGCCCTTGTGTTGTCCATGTGTTGCTATCAATTTTCAATGACAATAGGGCGCTGGCTCAACATTCCAACCAGTCTATCAACCAGGAGATTCGAAGAATGGCAACTGCAAAGAATGCAGCATCAAAGGCTGCACCCACTCCCGCAAAAGTAGTGGCTCCAGCCAAGGCGGCTCAACCCGCTGCAAAGAAAGCGCCCATTTCTAAGACTGCCAAAGAGATCGCAAAGCTGTCTGCCAGCATCGCCAAGTTGACTGAACGCAAAGACAAGGTCAACGAAGAAATCAAAGTACTGCGCGATCAGCGCGCTGCACTCAAGGCGACACCAACAGCACCTGCGGTTGCACCGGCTCCCGTTGCAAAACCAGTGAAAAAGGCGGCTGCACCTAAAGCTGCAGCAAAGGCAGTAGCGCCCAAGGCGGAGGCACCCAAGCCGAATGCAGCAAAAAAAGCTACAAAACCAGCAGCCAAAAAATAACATT